>NZ_DALZCD010000053.1:0-19299 GCF_031978025.1 Erwinia sp. | reverse complement strand
CGGTTGCCCTTACCTGATGGGTTAGCCGAACTGGCGAAGGAGAATTTACCGTGATTTTCCCACAGCTCTTTTGCCAGGTTTTCGCCGGGCACGCCAAATTTAATGACGAAGCAGCTGGTCTGACGGCGATCCATCATCAGCTCTTTTGAGCCATCTTCCGGGATACGCGCTACGGCCTCTTCTTTCCACGGCAGGATGCAGCCCAGCAGCACGTCTTTATCCCAGTGCTGTTGATACAGCGCTTCGATTTCCGGGTTCAGCTGTGCCAGCTCTTTCAGCTGTGCCAGCGAACCGCACAGCACCACGCCCGGCTTGTTGCGGTTGCGCTGCTTGGCATCAAACTTGCGCTCCAGGCCCTTCGCGTCGGAGGTCATAATGATGTAACCGACCTTGGTTGGGCAAACAATCATGCCGCCATCGGCAGACAGGATATTGACCGCTTCCGGCTGTAAGCCGCCGTTCCAGTGAATAGTTTTATTGCTCATGAGTGCACCTGCCAGTATAAGAGTTATGTTGGGGTCAGCGCTTTTACGGCCTGCCCGGATAACTTCATCCTAACGCAGGCGTTTTTTTTCGCAACAGTCCTGCAGGCATTAGCGCTATTGTTTCCCTCAGGAAACAATTGTTGCTGGTGCAGGCCGTGGAGTGCTGCCGTATCAGCGAGATGAACTTTTCACGGATCTACACCACTCATTCTTTTAGCCTGCGTGAGCACCCTATGCAAATGACCTTTTTCACCGAACAAGACCGGCCTGTATTAAGCCAATGGTTTACCTCGCAAGCCGACGTAACGCAATGGGCCGGGCCCGACGTCGCCTGGCCGCTGGAGGAGGCTTTTCTCGCCACCCTGCTCGATTCCGCCAGCCAGAAACCGGCAAGCCTGCTGACCTTTGCCGGCAGGCACGAAGGCGAGCTGGCCGCCGTGGCGCAAGTGGGGTTTGACTGGAATAATCATCTGGCCTGCCTCTGTCGCGTGGCGGTTAACCCAGCGATGCGGGGGCAGAATTTGGCAGAAAGCATGCTGCGGCAGCTGATTCCAACGGTTTTCCAGCAGGAAGCTATCGAACGTATTGAGCTGCGGGTATATACCTTTAATCAGGCAGCGATACGCACCTATGAAAAACTGGGGTTTGTGCGGGAAGGTGTCCAGAGACAGGGCGTGGTGGTAGGTGAGGAACGCTGGGACTGTGCGCTCTATGGCATGTTACGACAGGAATACCAGCAGCCTGCCGCGCCGTGCGTAACGGCTGTTACGCACGGCGCCTGAAGCATCAGGCAGGAATGAGTTTTTCTGCCTTTAGCTTGTCAAACAGCGCATAAAAAGCGTCACGCGTGGACTGATAGCCGGTAAAACCCGCCTTGCGGCTTTTGCTGACGTCGGTAAAGACCTCCATCGGGCGCCCCAGGTCAGCATCGGTATGCCACCAGGACACCAGCCGGCTGATATCCGCTTCCTTGAGATCGAACTGCTGCGCGATCGCTTTCCACTGCTCTGCCGCCGCCTCCATGCGTCCTTCCAGCGGCTGCATTTCATCCGGATAAGGGGCAGCTTCCACACCGAAATAGTCGGCAATCTGACCCCACATCCATTTCCATCGGAACACGTCACCGTTGACCACGTTGTAATCTTCATTCTGTGCCGACGGTGTGGTAGCAGCCCATTCCAGCTGCTGTGCCAGCACGCTGGCGCTGGTCATATCCGTCACGCCTTCCCACTGTGCTTTTGAGCCAGGGAAAACAAATGGCTGGCCGCTCTGCTTGCAGAGGCTGGCGTAGACGGCGAGCGTCTGGCCCATGTTCATGGCATTGCCCAATGCAAAACCGATAATGGTATGCGGGCGGTGCACGCTCCAGGTGAAGCCATACTTTTTCGCGCCCGCAAAGACTTCATCTTCCTGTGCGTAGTAAAAGTTATCGACCGGCTGTCGGCCCTGCTCCTCACGGAACGGCGTCATCGGGACGGCGCCTTTGCCATAGGCATCAAATGGCCCCAGATAGTGCTTAAGCCCTGTGACCAACGCCACGTGGCCGCCTTTCAGGCCGTCACCTAACGCGTCAATCACGTTACGTACCATCGCGCCGTTTACGCGGATATTTTCTTTTTCATTTGCCTGGCGTGCCCAAACGCTGAAAAAGACTTTATCCACCTTCACGTCAGCCAGCGCTTTTTTAACGGATTCTGAGTCGGTCAGATCGGCAGTTAATGCGGTGCAGCCTGACGGAACCGCAGTACGTCCACGAGAAAGACCGTAAACTTCCCAACCTTCGCCGGTCAGTTGCTCTGCCAGTGCGGTACCGATAACACCGCTGACGCCGACTATAAGTGCGCGTTGTTGCATAAAATTCCCTCCTGATTGCTGTTCCGATAAGCTTAATAGAGAATTAAAATCTTATTAGAGGTATAAATTCATATTATTTGAGAATATGAGTCATTAATCATGGTCAGCAGAGATCGCCTTAAAGACATCACCCCGTTTGTGGTCAGCGTAGAACGCGGCAGCTTTACCGCCGCTGCGGATGCCCTGCACCTGACCAGCTCGGCGGTCAGCAAAAGCGTCGCCAGACTGGAGTCGCGGCTGGGCTCGCGGCTGTTTGAACGTACCACACGACGGCTGGCGCTGACGGATGCCGGCCAGGCCTTTTATGAGACCTGTACGCGGGTGCTTGGCGAGCTGGCGGAAGCGGAATCGGTGCTGGCGGCTCAGCGTATCATTCCGGTTGGTCGGTTACGGATGGCCGTGCCCAACACGTTTGGCCGGATGCGGGTCATGCCGCTAATTAACGCGTTTTGCCAGGAAAATCCGGAAATGCAGATCGCGCTGTCTTTTTCCGATCGCTTTGTCGATCTGTTTGAAGAAGGCGTGGATATCGCGGTACGTATCGGGGGATCAATCGATTTTCCGCCCTCGCTGGGCTACCGTTTTTTGGGTAATGAAAAGCTGATCTTCTGCGCTTCGCCAGACTATCTGGCGCAGCACGGCACGCCTGACTCTTTGCAGACGCTGACCGAAAGACGGGCAATTGTTTACGAGCGCGTAGACGGCAGTACCAGCCCGTGGCTTATTCGCTCGCCGGATGGACGGACGCTGGCGCGAACGTTGTCTTATCGTATGGCTCTGGGGGATGGTGAAGCTCAGGTCGCCGCCGTGGTAGCCGGGCTGGGCGTGGCGCAAATGGCGACCTGGCTACTGGAAAAAGAGTTAGCCAGCGGTGCACTGGTACCGATCCTGCCAGAACTGGCGGTAGAGGGACTACCGCTGTTTATTGTCTGGCCTCGCAGGAAGCAGCTGCTGCCGAAAGTCGACGCGCTGCTTGCCACGCTGGATCGGCTAAGAATCAGTTAGTCTCGGGTTTGTTAACGTTGATGCGCCATGGCACACCGAATTTATCAATTAGCGTGCCGAAACCGGCTGCCCAGAATGTTTCTTCCCATTCCAGCGTCACTTTGCCGCCAGCAGACAAATTATCGAACCAGCGTTTGCCTTCGGCAGGATCGTTGCTCGACAGGCTAACGGCAAAACCATTGTAGTTAACCGCTTCCACGCTGTCGCTCATTTGCAGTTCGCCGTCGCCAATGTGCAGCAGCGCATGTATGATTTTATCATCTGCAGGCTGCTCCGCGCTTGGGCTGTTCTGCTTCTGCGGCTGCTGTTTTTTGTCTGCAGGCACGTCACCCCAGGTCATCTTAACTGCCAGCTCGGCGCCCGTAGCCTGCTGATAAAAAGCGATAGCTTCTTCACAGTTTCCCGAAAAATATAAATAAGGCGAAAGTTGCATAACATCTCCTTCGTTTGAGGTACGTGCTGAAGTATAAGCTCGAAGAAAGTGTAGCAGGCGAGGGAGATCTGGCGCTTAATTGTCAGAAATTAACGTGTTAGTAGTTAAAAACTTACGACATGAAAACGCACCATAAACCAGGGGACAGGAGCGGAGAAGCAGCACGGAGAGCGGCGGTCAGTGAAGAGACGGCAAGGCAGCGTGAAGGCGCTTTGCCGCCGTGATTTCAGGCTTTTCTTACTGGCGGACAAGTTTTCCCGCCAGCCATTCCAGTAGCAGATAGCCCGCGCAAGCCGCCACAAAGGAGTTGATGGTGGAGACGCCCCAAGTCATATTCAGGCCGACATAGCCGCCCAGCAGCGTAGAGAGGATCGCAGGCCAGCCGGTAAACGCGGTTTCCGCGGGCAAACTGCCGTCGCGACGAGAAGACTGTAGTGCCAGACAATATTTCCTCAGCAGAAAATATTCTGTCAGCATCACACCCAACGCTGGCGGCACAATGACGCCGAGCAAATTCAGGAAATCGACAAAGTGATCCAAAATGCCTAATACCGACAGCGTGGTACCCAGTACACCTAACGCCAGCGTAACGGGACGATACTGTAATTTCATTCCGCTCAGGCTTTCTACAGCGTTGATCACGCCAAGCGCCGAGGAGTAAAGATTAAGGTCATTGACCCTGAGCGTCGAAAAAATAACGGCAAACAGCCCTGCCGTACCGGAAGCAAGTGTGATGATAGACATGACATCGCCGGTATTCAGCTTACGTGCAATAAAGATTGCCAACCCATTGATAATAAACTCACCCAGGAGGATGGTTGCCAGCGTTACGCCAAAGACGTGGCTGCCTTTGCGGGCATAACGCGTCAGGTCGGGCGTCATCAGACTGGCAAGAATGGCACCGCCCACCACCAGCGTGATGCCTGCGTTTACCGACAGAATCGCTTTGCCTGGTGACGCAACGGTCATCGCTTGCACATGGTCAGTGGCCAGCGTTTGCCAGGCGATCCAGGCGATTAGCGTGACAAAAACCGGCACGGCAATGCGCGCCGTAAAACGCAGTGCCTTAAAACCAAAAGCCACCAGCACGGTAAGAAACAGGCCGGATAGCGCCGCTGCCGTTTGGAAGCTAAGCGTATCGGGAAACGCGGCGCTTAGCGATTTAGCAAAAATCGCATTCTGTATACCGAACCAGCCCAATAAACTGATTGCAACCACGATACCGATCAGGGCAGATCCTGTTCGGCCAAAGCCGCACCAGCGTGCCAGCATGCTGCCGGAAAGGCCTTCTTTCATGCCTATATAGCCAAAACCAAACGTAATCAAACCAAATAACAGACTGCCTGCCACAATAGCGGTCAGCGCTGCTGACAGGTTCATACTGTCGCCCAACACCGCACCTAACATAAATTGATCCAGGGCGGTCAGCATCCCCATATGAACAATAGCAACGCTCAAAAAAGAGACGCGGCTGTGCTGGGGCACGCGCTCCAAAGGAAAGTCATTGATTTGCATGATGGCTTATTCCGTATTAAATAAAGTTAATCCCTTTCTTCATCAAACGGGCAGGGATATAGTTTTCCAGTCCATGGGCGATACAATATTCTTCAAATTGCTTCAGAGAATGCACATCGGCTTTCTGATATATCGTATAGACCCGATTTTCAATTGTTTTTGCACTGACGTTAAAAATAGTCGCGATCTCTTTCGCCGTATGCCGCTGTAACATCAGGAAGATAATATCCAGCTCGGACGGCGTAAATAATGTATTTTCAATCACGGTCGTCAACACACCAGGCTTTTTCTGGTTAATAAACTTTAAAGGCGTCAGCGTTTCCAACGGTCTGGCATTCCAGATAGTGCCGATACAGTTCCCCTTTTCATCGAATACGGGCAATTTTTCGCTGACGTAAGGCGAAAGCGTTTTTCGGCCATACCAGTAATGCGTTTCAATAACCGCCACTCTTTCCAGACGCGCTTCCGTACGGCGATCGTGCTCCTGTAATGTCTCCGAACATTCCGCCCAACTGGCCGGAAACTCATTATCATAAGCACCTTCAATCGTGAATGACAAAGGCGTATGGTTATACAGATAAGCGGCCTTGTTCATATAAAGGTGTCTGGATTGACGGTCTTTAATGCCCCATGGCTCGTTAAGATGCTCCATCATGCTGATAAAGCTTCGAAAATCGCCGAAGTTTGCCTTAGCGGACGACATGGCGGATTCCGTGTTATGCGAATATTTTCTGTAGATAGAATCGCGTATGTTTGCCCAGGTAACCTTCCATGTTGCCATAGACGCTGTAGCCCAGCTTCTCGTAAAAGCCCTTTGCCTGGAAATCGAAGGTGTCCACGTAGGCCATGCGACAGCCACGATCTCTGGCGACCTCTTCCGCCTTTAACATCAGCTCCCGACCCTTACCCTGACCGCGCGCATCTTCGCCAACCCAGAGATACTGCACCTCTAATCCCTGCCACCATGTACGCGCCACCAGGCCGCCAAGGATATGGTTTTGCTCGTTTCGCAGCGTAAGAAAAAGTGGCGTAATATCCACCTCATCAAACTGGCTGTTATGTTTCCACAAATTATCAATCACGAACTCTTCATCCTGCAAAGCAGGATTGTCTGTGACAATGATTTTCATTATTACTCCCGTCGTAAACTAACATTCAGTCCGCATCAATTACTCTTTCGGCGATAAAAATTCAAGAGGATTTTCTACCGTGGTATTTAATGCAGGTTCGTCTTTATTATACGGAAATAAATTATAAATAAGCAGTTGATTTAGTTAATGCCGACACCAGGGAAACTATTCCGTTACGAAATTAATAATACTCTGCCCTTTCCAGGACTCACAAAGTAAAGAAGGAATTTTTTCGGAAATAATGGGTAAACCCCAGAATAGCGCGCTAAAAAAAGTAAGACCCGCCATGACAATTAACACGGCAAAAAAAAACGGCCAGTTTTCTGGCCGTTTTTGCAATTCAAAGCTGTTTATTTCACTTCAATCAGCTTCTCAATATCCACGCTGCCCTGCTGTTCGGCCTCGTTTTTACGCACTTTCGCCACGTCGCTGGCACTGACCTGTTCTTTGGCCGTATTACCCCAGCTGGTGCGGATAAAGTTCACCACGTCGGCCACCTGCTGGTCGTTCAGACGCCAGCCGAAGGCGGGCATGGTAATAGCAGAAGGCGCGCCCTTTACGCCAGGCAGCGTCGCGCCGCTCAGCACGATATGAATAAGCGAGGTGGGATCCGCCGCCAGTACCACTGGGTTACCGCTAAGCTGCGGGAAGAAACGCTTATAGCCGCTACCGTCTGTTTTATGGCAGGCGGCGCAGCTATCAACATACACCGACGCGCCCGGCTTGCTGTCATCCCCTTTCCACAGCGCCTTCGCTACGTTGTCATCTGCCGTAAAGCCGACCTGATTCAGATCTTTGGCGCCCAGAGATTTCAAATAGCGTGCAATGGCGGTGATATCGCTGTCGCTCAGATGCTGCAAGCTGTGCTGCACCACTTCGGTCATGCCGCCAAAAGCCGCCGTATGATCGTTACGGCCATAGCGCAGGAACTGCGTCAGATCGTCTTCACTCCAGCGGCCCAGCCCGTCACGGCTGTCACCGCGCAGGTTGTTGGCAGTATAGCCATCAATCGGCGAGCTGCTGCCGGAGAGATAATCGCTGCCTTCACTGTCGTTCAACGCTTTTTCCTGCATGGTCAGGCTGCGTGGCGTATGGCAGGCGCCACAGTGGCCCAAACCTTCGACCAGATACTGACCGCGAGCCAGCACGGCGTCCTGTCCTTTAATCGGCTGGAAAGCCTTTACGTCCGGCGCAAAAATGCCACGCCAGATCGACAATGGCCAGCGCATCGACAGCGGCCAGGGGATATCGCTTTTCCGATTTTCTGCCTCGACCGGCTTTACGCCATGCATAAAGTAGGCGTAAAGCGCGTGCATATCATCATCACTGACGACAGCATAGGAAGGGTAAGGCATCGCCGGATAGAGCGTGTCGCCATTTTTCGCTATGCCGTGGCGCACCGCTTTCTGGAAGTCGTCGTAGCTGTAGTCGCCAATGCCGGTTTTTTTATCGGGGGTGATATTGGTGGAGTAAATCTTGCCAATAGGCGTCGCCATCGCCAGTCCACCCGCAAACGAGTCGCCGCCCATTTTGGTATGGCAGGCCACACAGTCGCCCGCGCGCGCCAGATATTCGCCGCGCTTGATCAGATCGGCGCCGTTATCCTCCGCCGCCGCAACAAAGGTCGTCATACCCAGCATCAACGCCGGGATCAGCATTTTCATCATGGTCATCCTTAAGCCTGCACCAACGGACCCGGGTTTTTCAGGTACTGTTCACGAATCGCTTTCGCCGACCAGTAGGTCAACGCCGCCACCATGCCGGTCGGGTTGTAGCCCAGCCCTTGCGGGAAGGCGGATGCGCCCGGTACAAACACATTCGACACGTCCCAGCTTTGCAGATAACGGTTAACCGCGCTGGTTTTCGGATCTTCGCCCATGATCGCGCCACCGTTCATATGGGTGGTCTGATAAACGGTAGTATCGAAATGGGTACCCGGCATTTTCGGCGTGCCGCTGATCAGTTTCGGGTTCATCGCCTCGGCGATTTTGTGCATCCGTCCATGCATAAACTGCGACATTTTGATGTCGTTTTCCTGCCAGTCAAACGTCATACGCAGCAGCGGCTGGCCGAAGGCATCCTTGTAGTTCGGATCCAGATCCAGATAGTTGTTGCGATAGGACTGATGCGCGCCGTGTGCGTCCATAGAGACATGATGCGTATAGTGGTCGGCGACCGCTGCTTTCCACTGGCTGCCCCACGTGGGCGTACCTGGCGGTGTCGGCAGGCCAGAAACAGGCTTCACGCCCGCCTGGTTAACCCAGAACGGCGAGCCGCCGACAAAGCCATATTTACCGTGGTCGAAGTTATCCGCATTGAAGTCATCCACACCCACGCCCGCGCCACCCGCGCCGATAAAGTTGTTGGTAAAGACGTCTTTATCAAAGAAGGCCTTGATGGTGGAGATATTCTGATAGGCGAAGTTACGGCCTACTGTTCCCTCGTTGGTGACCGGATCGTAAGGCTTGCCAATGCCGGATAACAGCATCAGATGCACGTTATGGAACTGGAAAGCGGACAGGATGACCAGGTCAGCCGGCTGCTCAATCTGACGGCCCAGCGCATCAACATAGGTCACGCCAGTGGCGCGCTTTTTGTCGTCCGTCAGGTTAACGCGCAGCACGTTGGCGTTCTCACGCAGCTCGAATTTTGCTTCCTGACGCAGTGCAGGCAGGACGTTAACGTTTGGCGACGCTTTGGAATACATATAGCAGGCGTAGCCGCTGCAATAACCGCAGAAGTTGCACGGCCCCATTTGCGCACCGTAGGTATTGGTATACGGGCCAGAAGTATTGGCAGAAGGCAGATCGTAAGGGTGATAGCCGATGGATTCAGCGGCCTGTGCAAACAGCTGTGCGGAGAAAGTTCGCTTCTGCGCGGGCAGCGGGAACTTATCGGAGCGATCGGGCGCGAACGGGTTGCCGCGGCCTTGCTCACCGACCACTTTGCCCTTAACGCGCCATTCGGAACCGGAAGTACCGAACACTTTTTCGGCCTTATCGAAAAACGGCTCCAGTTCGTCATAGGTGACGCCAAAATCCTGAATGGTCATCCCTTCAGGAATAAACTTTTTGCCGTAGCGCTCTTCATAGTGGCTGCGCAACCGCAGCTCGACCGGATCGACGCGGAAATGCACGCCTGACCAGTGCAGACCCGCGCCACCGGTACCGGTACCGGGTAAAAATGCGGCAAGCTGGCGATAAGGCTGTGCGGTTTGCGCCGAATTATGACGAATGGTCACGGTGCTTTTGGAAAGATCCTGGAACAGCTTTTTACGGACGTTATAGGTCAGCTCATCGATCACCTGCGGATAGGCACCGTCAGGATAGGTATCCCGATGCGGACCGCGCTCCAGGGCAACGACGTTCAGGCCTGCTTCGGTCAGCTCTTTGGCCATGATCGATCCTGCCCAGCCGAAGCCCACGATCACCGCATCTACTTTTTTCATTACGTTTGCCATGCTTATGCTCTTTCCCCACGAATCGACACCGGCGGGAACGGATAGCGTTCGCCCCGCTCAACCCAGTCCATAAAATCTGCGCGCGCGCCAGGAAAACCGATCAGCTTCCAGCCGACCATATTCTGGTTGCCGCCGTGAACAGGGTCGCTGAAGAAACCTTCGCGTGTGTTCTGTAGCAGGAAAGAGAAGAAAACCTTTGAAGGAACCTGTTTGAATTCGGCTTTGCCGGCTTCAAAAGCCTGCAGCAGCGCGTCCTGCTGGTCGTGGCTCAGGTCGGCAAAGACTTTGCCATGCTGTGCTTTGGCAAAGGCATCCGCGTCGGCCAGGCCAAGGCGGTAAATATCACGCGGTACCAGCGGATACTGATAGCCCAGCGCTTTATCGGCATCGGGATGGAAAGGCCCCTGCATATACCAGTTGGAGCCGGTCGCGTAAGGCGTATTCATTTGCCGATCGATATACTCGGGCACGCCCGCTTCCAGTGCGCCAGGACCGCGCTCATCGGCGGGGATCAGGCGCGCCACGGCTGCCTTAATAAAAGCGTGTTCTTCCGGGGTAAACCAGGTGGGCTGGTAATCACGGGCGTTTTGCGGCCCGGCTGGCTCGGGTGCGGCTATGGCCGCAGGCGCGGTTAACGCCCCCAGGCCCGTACTGCCAATCGCCACGGCGGGCGCAAGCGTAATGGTTCTCAGCAGAAAATCCCTGCGGGAACTTCCGATCGTTTCTTTTGACATGACATTGCCTTTTAAAAATGGCCTGGTTTTCGGCTTTAAGCATCCATGAGGGGCGACCCGCTAACCTGTTTTTTTATAAAAATCGGTCGTTAAGGTGATCTGAATCAATGTTACCGGTAACAATTTGTGGATTTTAACAGGAATCTGCGGAAAAAATTAGCGTAAATAAACAAAATGGCACAATTTCATTAACAATGAAGCGAAGGATGTAAAAAATCGGCGCACGGGCCGAAAAAATAAAAAGCAGTCGTGAACGCCCGCCGCGCGGCGGGCTTTATTCATGACGCTATCCGTTACAGGAGAACCCGCTAAGACTGAACGGGCGCGGGGCGTTTTTCATCCAGGTCGAACAGTTTTAAACGCGTTTCCGACGGCTGGGGCCGGCCAAAATAGTAACCCTGAAACAGCGTACAGCCTTCGATTTTCAGCTGCTCGAACTGCTCGCTGCTCTCCACGCCTTCCGCGGTGATCTGGATATCCAGGCTGCGGCTCATGCCGGTAATCGCGCGGATAATTGCCAGCGCCTCACGACTTTCTTTCATATCGTTGATAAACGACTTATCGATTTTAATTTTATCGAACGGGAAAGAGCGCAGATAGCTGAGCGAAGAGTAACCGGTGCCAAAGTCATCCAGCGCGATGCGCACGCCCAGTTTTTTCAACTTTTGCAGGATTCGAATATTGACCAACGTGTTGTCCAGCAGCACCGACTCCGTTATTTCTACCTCCAGCCGGTGCGGTGCCAGGCCGGAATCCTTCAGCGCCGCTTCCACTACCGACACCAGCGAGCTGTTTTTAAACTGTAACGGTGAAAGGTTGACCGCTACGCTCTGATGAGCAGGCCATTTCACCGCTTCCCGGCAGGCTTCGTACAGCGCGAAAGCGCCCAGCGAGTGGATCAGCCCGGTTTCTTCCGCTACGGGAATAAAGTCCAGCGGCATAATCAGCCCCTGTTTCGGATGGTGCCAACGCATCAGCGCTTCGTAGCTGATGATCTCCTGACCCTGGCCGTCGGTAATGGGCTGATAGTAAAGTTTGAGGTGGCGATGGGTCATCGCCTCGCGCAAATCAGTTTCGATCATTCGACGCTTGCTGGCGGCTTCACCCATTTCGCTGGAGAAATGCTCAAAGCGATTACGGCCATTACGTTTGGCTTCGTACAGCGCCATATCGGCACAGCGTAGCAGTTCGGCGGGCGTGGTGAGGCCCCCCATGGCGATAGCAATACCGATGCTCAGCCCCACCGTCAGGCTGTGGCCGTCAACGTTAAACGTCGGACGTACCGCTTCTATTAACCTTTGCGCCACCGCTTCGGCTTCCTGCAAATGCGTCAGGCCCGGCAGCACGATGGAAAACTCATCGCCGCCGTTACGCGCCAGCGTATCCTGTTCACGCAGCACGCCGCGCAGGCGGCTGGCAACGGCACGCAGCAGGTCGTCACCGACCTGGTGGCCCAGCGCATCGTTAACGTTCTTAAAGTGATCCAGATCCAGACAGAGCGACGCCGTCTTTTTCCCGCTGTCGAAATCGTTGCGCAGCGCCTCGTTTAGCCGCTGGCTGAATAGCACGCGGTTTGGCAGGCTGGTCAGATTATCGTGATGCGCCATGTGATGTATACGCGCGTCCGCTGCGCGCTGATCGGTGACGTCGTCAGCAATCAACAGCACATAGCTGTTGCGGGCATCGTTACCGTTAATGATCGAGGCCGACGCGTTAATAATCCGCTCGCCGCCTCGCGTGCGCAGCAGCTGCTCATTTTTATGCACGCCTTCATTACGCTGAGCGGCGGTGGCCAACTGCGAGAAATAGCCGCTCAGTTCTGAAGGCATGTACTCGTCCAGCTTTTTGCCCACCAGCTGTTTTGTGGTGACGCCCAGCAGCTGTTCTGCCTTGCTGTTTAACAGCAGCACTTCGCGTGACACGACATCTTCTACAATGACGCAGCTGGGAATATTGGCGATAATCGTATCGAGAAACGTCGACAGCGCGGCCATCTTATTGCTGTTTTGCTCCGCCAGATCTTTTGCCCGCAGGATCTGCTGTTCGTACTCGCGTAGTTCAGTGCAGTCACGAGTGATTTTAGCGAAGCCGAGCAATCGCCCCTCGTCGGTATGAATAGCTTCGATGCCCACATGCGCCCAAAAAGCGCTGCCGTCTTTTCGATAGCGCCAGCCCTGATCTTCAAAACGGCCTACGCTTTGCGCAATGGCAAGATTTTTATCAGGGAGACAGGCAAAACGGTCCTGCGCGCTGTAAAAGCACGAGAAGTGTTTGCCGACGATTTCTTCTGCGGTATAGCCTTTGGCACGATGAGCGCCAGCGTTCCAGTTTACTACGTAGCCCTTAGGATCGAGCATATAGATGGCATAGTCGGTCACACCTTCCACCAGCAGGCGGAATACCTGTTCCCTTTCACGCTGCTCTTGTAGCGCACGCTGTTGTTCGGTGCAGTCGCGGGTGATCTTGGCGTAGCCGATTAGCTTGCCGTCATCGTCGTGTACGGCATCAATGACCACGTGCGCCCAGAAAGAAGTGCCGTCTTTACGATAGCGCCAGCCCTGCTCTTCAAACCGACCGGTGCGGTAGGCGGTTTTCAGATTGGTTTCGGGGAGCTTAGCCAGGCGGTCTTGCGTGCTGTAAAAGCAGGAGAAGTGTTTGCCAACGATTTCTTCCGTCGTATAGCCTTTGGAGCGCCTGGCACCTTCGTTCCAGTTGACGACGTAGCCGTCAGGATCGAGCATGTAGATGGCATAATCCACCACGCCTTCTACCAACAGGCGGAATTTCTGCTCCTGAGCGCGCTGTTCAGCGAGCTGCGCCTGCTGTTCAGTGCAGTCTCGGGTAATTTTTGCGAAACCGATCGCTTCGCCCGCATCGTCATAGACAGCGTCAATCACCACATGCGCCCAGAAAGCGCTGCCGTCTTTGCGGTAGCGCCAGCCTTCGGTTTCAAATCGTCCCTTTTCACGGGCGATGGCCAGACCGCGCTGCGGCAGCCCTTTTTCTCTGTCTTCCACGCTGTAAAAACAGTCAAAATTTTTGCCGATAATTTCTTCCGGCAGATAGCCTTTTGCTCGCCTCGCCCCCGTATTCCAATTGGCTACGGTGCCGTCAGGCTTCAGCATATAAATGGCATAGTCGACCACGCTTTGCACCAGCAGCCGGTACATTACATCATTATTTTCGTTCATCTCTTTCCACCTGGGGGACGCTGCTCTGAAAAAGGCGAGGCCTGCGGAGATGGCCGCGTCGAGCTGCCTTTTCTAAGAAGATCCCGCGCCGCTATTCCCTGTAAACCCTTACTGAATCAGACTCTGGTGCCTGAAAGTGCTTTAGCGTTATCGGCCTCGTTTAAATAATATTCAGCACTTATTTAAGCGGGAAGGGACTATGCCGGGTTGGATGCGTGGCTGCAACCCGCCCTCGCCTCTGTTCTGAGCGATATCTCTTAAGGGATAAATTGACAGCAGTCTCGTCCTTTACGTGTAGGACGCCGCCTGCGGGAGAAAGGGCATATCATAAAATTCGGCAATGTCCGACGCGGCACACGGACACTGACGGATACAAAACGAGTAAGACCGTTAACAACTAAACACGTTATATGGTCGGATTATCGTTTTGGAGTCGCTATGTTTAAATCCTTTTTCCCCCGGCCCGCCCTGTTTTTTACCAGCGCAGCCCTCTGGTGCGCTATCGCTATTATTGGCTGGTTTTCCGGGCTGTCTCATTTGGCATCGCTCGCTAATGCCGGCCCGCTACCGAATAATGCTCTGCGGTTTATCGCGCCCTCGGCCCTCGCTTTCTATCTGTACTACTTTGCCGCATTTGCGCTATTTGCCGGTTTCTGGCGCCTGTTCAGTCCTCACCCCTGGCAGCGCTGGTCGGTCAACGGCTCCGCGCTGATTATCTTTGTGACGTGGTTTTCAGTCCAGATGAACGTCGCCATCAATGCCTGGTACGAACCGTTTTACGATCTTATCCAGCGGGCGCTGACGCATCCTAATTCAGTGCAGATCGCCACGCTTTACCATCAGCTGCTCGGTTTTCTCAGCATCGCGCTGTTTGCCGTGTTGGTCGATGTGCTGAATATGTTCTTTATCAGCCACTATATTTTTCGCTGGCGTACGGCGATGAACCAGCATTACATGGCGCACTGGTCACGATTGCGCAGCATCGAAGGCGCGGCGCAGCGCGTACAGGAAGACACTATGCGTTTCGCCTCGACGTTGGAAGATATGGGCGTGAGCCTGATTAATGCCGTCATGACGCTTATTGCCTTTTTACCGGTGCTGATCGGGCTGTCGGTACACGTGAAAAACGTGCCGCTGCTCGGGGATCTCCCCTATGCGTTGGTGATTGCCGTAGTGCTCTGGTCACTGCTTGGCACCGGGCTGCTGGCCGCGGTAGGGATTAAGCTGCCGGGTCTTTCATTTCGTAATCAGCAGGTGGAGGCCGCCTATCGTAAAGAGCTGGTCTACGGCGAAGATGATCCAACACGCGCCAGCCCGCCCACAGTGAAAAACCTGTTCTGGCTGATCCGTAAAAACTATTTCCGGCTCTACTTTCACTATCTTTATTTTAATATCGCCCGTTCGCTCTATTTACAGCTCGACGCCGTTTTCGGTCTGGTGGTGCTGTTTCCTTCTGTTGTGACCGCCGCTATCACTTTCGGGCTGCTTCAGCAAATTAACAATGTGTTTGAACAGGTGCGCGGCGCCTTTCAGTATCTGGTGTATTCGTGGAGTACGCTGGTAGAACTGCTGTCTATCTATAAACGTTTGCGGTTGTTTGAACAGGTACTGGACAGGGAAGCTCAGGGCGAACGTTAAGGGGCACGACAGGATCCGTGCCCCGATGCCGCTATTTTTGTGCAGCCAGTCTGGCGAAGACCTGCTCTACTGCATAAGCGCCCGGATCCTTCACGCCGTTCAGGCTTTCCTGATTCAGGTAAGAGGAGCGGCCCGCCTGCGCTTTACTCATCTGCGCCGTTTTCTCCGCGCCCGCTTTCGCTGCCTGCGCCGCCGCCTCTATACTTTTACCGGCTACCAGCGCGGCGAAAGCGGGATCCAGCGCGTCAATCATGGTGCGATCGCCCGGCCGCGCGCCGCCGTAGTGCTGCATTCTTTCCAACCCATAGCTTAGGGCTTGCGGCAGCGTATCGCCCTCTTCCAGCTTCTGCCCGGCCGCGGTAAACATAATCGACATCAGCACGCCGCTGGAGCCGCCCATGACGACCGCCAGCTCTTCACCAATCAACGTTAACAGGCTCTCCGGCTCGTTCAGCGGCAGCCTGTTGGCTTCCAGCTCAGCCAGGATTTTTTTCGCCCCGGCGGCAAAGGTCGAGCCGGTATCCCCATCGCCCACTTTAGCATCCAGCTGGTTCAGCTCGTTTTCCAGCTCTGCCAGCGTGCGGCAAACGGTGTTGACCACGCTCGCCGTTGACGCATTTTGTGAAGCCGTAACCTGCTGCCGCCGCGCGACCTTTTCGCCCTGAAGCGTATTGAGTGGCGCAGGCTTACCCGCGGGCTGCCAGCCACTGGCCTCAACCGGTGCCTGTAGCGCTTCCGCCAACGCATCGGTAAGGAGCATCGTCGACAGCGAAAAACCTTTCATATCCAGCGCGCTGACCAGCGTCGCCGGGCCAATCAACAAGTCGACCTG
Organism: Erwinia sp.; assembly: GCF_031978025.1. Taxonomy (NCBI): domain Bacteria; kingdom Pseudomonadati; phylum Pseudomonadota; class Gammaproteobacteria; order Enterobacterales; family Erwiniaceae; genus Erwinia; species Erwinia sp. Next base: position 3,022 of record NZ_DALZCD010000053.1, on the reverse strand, counting down.
TTTTCCCAATGGCGAATGTAATATTTCACGCGTCAGTACCGCCATTTCCAGCGAGGAGAAACCGCCCAGATTGTTGATTAACAACGCCGTCTTTTTGTGGTCAGGATTATGCGCCGCCAGCTTCTCTACCATCAGTGAAACAATCTCACGGCTGTCCTGAGTGTGCAGCGTGGAGGTACCGGGCTCGCCATGGATGCCCATGCCTAACTCACTGTGCCCCTCTTTGACCCGCTCGTCGCGCGCTTCGCCCGGGACATGACAGCTGCTGAAGGCCAGGCCAAGGCTGGCGGTAGCCGCAATGGCGTCATTAGCCGCCGCCGTCACTTCTTCCAGCGATTTTCCATTAGCGGCAGCATAACCCGCTACTTTATGGACCAGCGCTGTACCGGCAATACCGCGCGGCTGCGGATTTTCCGGCAGAGCAATATCATCCGTCACCATGACCAGATCGACCTTGAAACCCAGCTTTTTCGCTTTTTCCGCCGCCAGGCCAAAGTTCAGCCGGTCGCCGGTGTAATTTTTAACAATCAGCAGGCAGCCTTTTTTACCGGTGACGTTGATGATAGCGCTGAGCACGGCCTCCACGCTCGGCGATGCGAAGATATCGCCGCAGACGGCAGCCGTCAGCATACCTTTACCAACAAAGCCTACGTGCGCCGGTTCATGGCCGGAACCCCCGCCGGAAATCAGCGCCACCTCCTCTTTATCCCAGTCGTTACGCACCACCACCCGGATATCGGGGCCAGCATCCAGCAAACTCAGGTTGTGCCACGGGTTGCCAATCAGCGCACCTTCAATCGCTTCACTGACCAAATCGCTTTTTTTATGCATGAAAAACTGACTCATAAACCTTCTTCCTCCTGGCTGAAAAGAGCGGACTAAGTCACTAACTGTAGTTGAATTCTTGCGGAGGTCGTACAGGGAATAAGCATACCGGGGAGAAACGCATCAACATAAAACAGGCGTATTTGGGCGGTTGCAGGCAACGATATTTTGCAAAAGCTCACGAAAAAACAACAGAATATTTTATGCTTTTTAACAGTATTTTTGACAGGATCGACCGGGAGCTTCTGGTCGGGCCTCTGCGCGCTGACCATAAGAAAACTCTGAATGACAATAAAAAGCAACCTGATTATTAACGTTTTTATCAGGTAACCATCCAGCATTACTCCTAAATGTTTCTTCGCGCAGATTTTGAGATTGCAGTATACCAACTAATTATTGTACAGTTTTGGTTATCGTTCTGCGATCCTGGTCACTCCTCTTTGATAACAAGACCAGTTCTCTTTTACGCAGACGACTTCCCTCTGTAGCAGGATAAGCTTCACCACGCCACCACCAGGGCGTTATACGGAGCAGGTCGCAAGACCTGCTCTTTTTTTATGGCCATCTTTTCGCAGCAGTGAGAAAGATAAAGGCTGACTGCACAAAGAAAGCTGCCGGCCAGAAATAGACTGCAGCGCGCTCGCGCCAGCGGCAACCCGGAAGGGAGGGAGAGGGACAGCGGAACAGGCTTATTGGGTAAAACAGAGCCAGGAAACATCGGCGTCAGGAAGCAGAAATCGTAAGGAATACCGTTTAAAAACCAGTAGGGTAAAAAATCAGCCCCGTCCGCTGCCCGCTAACCAATGGCGCGAACGGAGCCTGCATTGCCGTTAGCGGAACACGCTAATCGCTTCGACCAGACGCGTGGCCTGATGAGTCATCCGGCTGGCTGCCTGTGCCCCTTCCTCCACCCGCGCGGCGTTCTGATGAGTGATATTATCCAGGTCTTCTACCGCCAAACTGACTTCGCTCAGTGCCGTAGCCTGTTCGGAAGTGGCCGCGCTGATCTGCGCAATCAGTGAAGTGACGTTCTGCACCTGAGAAACGATCTCTTCCATCGTCCTGCCCGCACCGTTAACGTGAGCACTACCGGACTCTACCTTCAGCGCGCTGTTTTCCACCAGGTTTTTTATTTCACTGGCGGCTTTTGCGCTGCGCTGGGCCAGGCTACGCACTTCTCCGGCCACGACGGCAAAACCTTTACCCTGTTCGCCCGCACGTGCGGCTTCCACGGCTGCGTTCAGCGCCAGAATATTGGTCTGAAACGCTATGCCATCAATAACGCTGGTGATATTGGCGATCTTTTCCGAACTGTCGGCAATTTCAGCCATCATGCTAACCATATCTTTCATCACGCTGCCGCCTTTGGTCGCCGCGTCGCGCGTGTTGGCGGAAAGCACATTCACCTGCTGAGCCGTTTCGGTGTTGCTTTTTACCGTTGCGGTCAGTTCATTCATGGTAGCAGCCGTTTGCTGAACGTTGGCTGCCGCCTGTTCCGTACGGCGGCTGAGTTCGTTGTTACCGTGCGAGATAGCATCGCTGGCGCTCATTACATTCACCGCCTGACCGCTAACATCGTCCAGCAGCCAGCGGAACATGAGTCCCAGCTGCCCGACCGCTCGCAGCGTGGTGCCGATTTCATCCACACGATCCATCTGGTCGACCTGCTGACAGGCCCCGGTCGCCACGCTCAGCGCCTGTTTGCACAACCGCTCGACCGGCCGAGAAATTTGCTGTTCAAGCCAGCCCGATGTCAGCAGCAGCAGCACGGCCATGATGGCACTGAACATCGCCAGCTGCAGCCCCGGCAGCCCCAGTAGCCAGACGCCCGCTACGGAGAGCGGCCACAGCGCCATCAGCGCGGAACGAATGCGCCAGCGCAGCGGCATGGTTTTCAGCAGCGAGGTCCAGCGCAGCATGCCGGTGCGCACCAGCAACCCTTTATGGAAGCACCAGCCTGCGCGCTTGCCTTCGCGAAACTCTTTATACAATTTTTCAGCCTGAGCGATCTCCTGCGCAGCAGGGCGGGTACGGACGGACATATGGCCCTGTATCTTACCGTCGCGCACGACCGGGACGGCATTGGCGCGTACCCAGTAGTGATCGCCGTTCTTACGGCGGTTTTTCACCAGCGCGCACCACGGCTCGCCCTGCTGTAGCGTTGCCCACATATCGGCGAATGCTTCCGGTGGCATGT
>NZ_DALZCD010000052.1:0-19324 GCF_031978025.1 Erwinia sp. | reverse complement strand
CGCCCGGATAAGCCGGATTCTTCTGCACGCCGACCGGGATAGACTGATATTGCGTGGTGTGGCGCTCGCCGTGCCAGGTGGTGAGCGTCAACCGATCGTTATCGCTCATTTCGCGCTGATAGCGCAGGCCCAGCTGCGTCTGGTCGAGGCTCTTACGGGTATTAAATGCCTCGCCGCGCGGTGACTGGCGAGGATTGGCTTTCCACTCGTCGCGGGTCAGGCCGCCCGGATCGTTGGCATCCACCGAAACGCTGTTGAACATCAGCGTCAGCGTGCTGACATCATCAATCCGCACGCCGATTTTGCCGTTGCCCAGGCTTTTCTGCGTCCCGCTCTGGTCACGGAAACCATGCGTGGTAAAACGCGACCCGGAAATCATATAGTTGACGTCGCCCGCGTGCGTGCCGTCGCCGGTTGCGCCGCTCGCCTTAACGCTGTTGCGCCAGCTGCCGTAGCTGCCGTAATAAGTCCCTGCGGTTAACATTGTTGGCTGGCTGCCGGTTTCACTGTCAATATTCACCACGCCGCCGGAAGCATTGCCGTAAAGAGCGGAGTAAGGCCCGCGCAGAACGTCGACTTTATCAACTGAATTGATATCAATATTGGAGGTCTGGCCCTGCCCGTCCGGCATGGTTGAGGGAATGCCATCAACGTAAACCCGCACGCCGCGCACGCCGTACATGGAACGACTCCCAAAACCGCGAATGGAAAGCTGAAGATCCTGAGCGTAGTTCTGTCGATTTTGAACCTGCAGACCGGGCACGTTGCCCAGCGTTTCTGACAGATTGACCTGTGGCGTATTACTGCGCAATTGCTGACCACTGACCACGCTGACGGCTGCTGGCGTATCCAGTTCAGACAATCCGCTGCGCTGTTTGATAACCATCAGCGAGCTCTCCGGCTGGGAGACCGTGTTCTTCTGCGCGCTGGCAGGTTGTGCATGGCTGGTCGCGGGCTGGAGCAGCACCAGCGGCGTCATTAAAAGAGCAGATTTTCTGTTCACAGGATTAGAATGGGTTCAGTTGATCAATTTGTTGCCAGAATGCATGCAGCCTGACGCCCGATAAAACTTTTCGGCTGGCCCGACAAGCGGCCAGCGCAGAAAAAGTATACAAGCTGTTTCAAAACTTGCCCGCCCTCCCCTGCCAAACGGGGGAGTCGCGGCCTGGCTCCGCGCAGACGGCTGCGCACCGGCTCAGAATAAGATGAAAGTATCAAAAACGTGAGGATTGTAGCATTCAATAAACTGTTTGCGAACCGTTGTTAACGATTTGGCTGAACTGATTCAGCCATAAGCCACAAAATGATAATACGTTTGTTACAAGCGCGCACGACGCGGCTTTCCCCCTCTTTTTATCCGGTTTTACGCTTTTGCGCGAAGGAGGCGAAGCGGAGACTATACTTAGGCCATTATCCGTTTTTAAGGGAATACCATGCGCTGGCCGGACCCACTGAAACTCTCCGTTCATCTCTGTACGATAGCGCTGCTGATTGCGGCCCCGCTCCTGCTGTCTGCCTGCTCGTCCGGCAACAGCGGCATGGTTTGTGAAGGCAAAGTCAATACGCTGAGCGGCCAGTCGCTGGGCAATACCGAAGGTAAAATTATCGATCGCTTTACCTCTTTCCACGTCAGTATGGACAAGCTGAAGCTTGAGAGCGGTGAGCTTTACTCCAGCGACCCGCAGCAATATATTCCTTCTGCCGTGACTAAAGAGGGCTGGCTGGCACAGCGGCTTTCCGATACTCGCTTTAGCGTGATTAACTCGCAGCAGGACAGAATGATCACTTTCAGCTGTCCGGCGCGTGCCCTTTGAAGACGCAAAACGCGTCTTATTTTGAGTACCAAGGACCTGAAATGATCGTCAGTGAGATAGCAAATCGACAAACCTTTTTTGGCCGCGGCAGCCTGAACAAGCTGGTGCCGCTGCTGAGCATGGATGTGCAGCCGACGCTGCTGTTCTGCGCAAACTCGTTTTTACAAGGGGAAGCCTGGCAAAAAATAAAGGCTGAGGTGGAGCCGCTGCTGCTCGGAATTGAAGTGGTACGCCATGAGGCCTCACCTGAAGAAATCGACGACTGGGTGGCGCGCTGGCGAGATCGGGCTGCCCGAGTGGTGGCTATCGGCGGCGGCAGCGTGCTGGATGCGGCTAAAGCCTTCGCCGCCGTGAGCCAGCATCCCTTAACTACCCTGCGCTATCTGGAAAAGGTGGGCGATACGCCAATAAGCGGTGCCACTCTGCCCGTGATTGCCGTGCCGACTACGGCCGGGACTGGCAGCGAAGCGACGCAAAATGCCGTAGTCACCGATAAAACGGGTAGCAAGGTTAAAGCCTCTTTACGTCACGCCAGTTTTGTCCCGCCGATAGCGATACTCGATCCCGATCTGCTGCGTGGTGCGCCAGATCGCGTGCTGGCCTGCTGCGCTATTGATGCTTTCACCCATCTTTTTGAAGCTTATCTTTCCGCCAAAGGCAATCTGTTCAGCCGTCATGCGGCCCTGAGCGGCCTGCGTGCTTTTGTTGGCGCATGGCCTTATCTGAACGATCCTGGCGAGCAGGGAGAGTTGGCCCGCGAACAGATGCTTATCGCGTCCTGGCAGGGCGGCCTGAGCCTGAGTATGGCCGGGCTGGGCGTGATCCACGGTATCGCAGGCGAGCTGGGAGCGATCAAAGATTATCATCACGGTGAAGTGTGTGGACGTCTGCTGCTGCCCTTCCTGCAGCTGCTGAACGACAGCGAAGATGCCCGGCAGCAAAAGCTGATGGATGAACTGGCCGTCGCGCTTTTTCCTGGTTTTACGCTGCCGCCTGCGCGTATGCTTGCCTCATGGCTACAGGATAAAGCCATCACGCCTTTCTGGTTAGATCCTCCCCCGCTCACCGCAGCGGAGGCAGACTGGATCCTGGCCCGTGCTAACAGTAAAAACGCACTGATTGATTACAATCAGGCGCAGCTGCGCTTTATGTTAGAGCAGGCATTCCATATTGCCTGACCGATTGTCGGTTCACGTTTTGCCGCCCGCGCCCAGCGGATGCGGTAAAGCGCGTTAGCTTTCTGCCGGTAAAGCGTAAATTATACGTTAAACCCCTGCTTCTTAAGACTGGTGGGATTGTTAAGCCTCTGCCTGTCCTCCAGATTAGCGCCATTGACCAGAAAACTTCGGTTCTGCAAGGAAATGAACATGAAAAAGTCAGGCGTTATTGCTCTCTCCGCACTGTTGTTTGCCACCAGCCTGAGCACCTTTGCCGAGGGGCCAGATGGCCCGCCACCGGTTAAGCATGCGCAGCAGCACGGCAACCCACAGCACGGTATCCCGCAGCCAGACCAGCATCGCGCGCCTCAGCACCAGCCCCACCCGGACGAGCACCCTCAGGGGCCGCATCAGGAATTTCGTAAGGGGCGTCCGCTACCGGAAAAATATCGTGGCGAAGGTTATCAGGTGAACGACTGGCACAACCGAGGTCTGAAAGCGCCACCGGCAGGCCATCGCTGGCAAAACATTGACGGCCACTACGTGCTGATTGCTGTCGCAACGGGCGTGATTACGTCAGTGATTACACATCACTAACGGCATCATTTTCGCTTTTCAGGACGATAAAGTGGCAGCATGGCTGTCCCCGGTGGGACAGCTTTTTTTGCGCTTCCGGTAAGTAATAAAGAAGAGAGTAAATTAAAAATCACGATATTGATAAATCCTTAAAAATTAAAAAAGCAGTCTCGCGATGCCCAGCATTACATCCGAAACAAGAAATAACGGGTATTTAATGATTAGTTTGCATATTAATTGCGGCATAAATCATTTAAAAATGCCGCAATCGGCATTGCCGGCTTGCGAATAATCTGCGACACCGTCCTCTAAGGGAAAACAATTCAACATTTCACAAATTAATCTGCAGCAAACACAGAAGGAAGTTAACAGAATGACTCTTTTTGATAAAATAAAAACCCGTCTGAATTTGAATTCAAACCCGCGAAACTAAACATGACCTAAACAGACACCGTTAAAGATAATGATGTTATGTAATAATAAAAATGAAAAAAATTACCACGAATGATTTTTTTATATAAAAAAAACCACAACCAACTGATATAGAAGAGTTTATTTTTTATACCCCAAAAATGAAACCGATCAATAAGCCAACATTAATAGCCAATACCTATCAATAAATCCAACTTGATCGTTTTTATCAAATTCATCATCCCCCAAAAATAGACTATTTTACCTGGCAGAAAAGGATGTCAGCCGAAATCTATTTTGAAAGATTTAAAGAGAAAGTGTTGCATTCATCTATTGAGATTGAAAAATGATAAATTTACCGCCCCCGTCACTGGCTAAAATAGCCAGTTTTATGACGTTATTTACCGTACTGGCAGTCTCTGCCTCACCTTCAATAGGGATTGGCAGTATGTATGATGTATTAACATCCGGCACACAGAGCATGACGAAAAGAATTTATAATTCAGGTGACTCTACTGCATTTGTTCGCGTAGATATTCTTGAAATCGATCCCGCTGCAAAAAAGAGTAATCAGGAATCGCCACAAAAAGAAAACCAGGGTAACAGGTTGGAAAAGGATCGTCTGATCGTGACGCCGCTACGGCTGATTATTCCCCCGAATGGATTTCAGTCTGTACGCCTTTTATGGCCAGGTGAACGTAGCCACGAGCGCTATTTTCGCCTGCGCTTTACGCCGGTTATGCCGACGGTAAACGATGGCTTTGGCCTGGATGAGAAATCCGTTGATAAATACAAAAAAGAGGCGCTGCATGCGGGTGTAAACGTATTAACCGGCTACGGAAGTATATTGATAGCCCAGCCAGATACGCCTTATTTCAATACAGAGACAGAGGAAAATAAACAGGGGGATATTACTGTTATCAATAAAGGCAATGCCACGGTTTCACTTGATGAAATACGTTATTGCAAATCAGGTAATACTGACTGTAGCGCTACCTCCAGGGAGTTTTTATTACCCGGTCGCAGTTATACGATAACGAAGAAAGCCGACTATAAAATAAATTATACCCTTATTGAAGGGGAAAGTAAGAAAACCATAACCTATTGACATTGACCTGATGTGATTTTTTATAAAGGAGAAATTTGCATGGAAAATACCGTTATCAAAAAAACGCTGGCCGTTGCCGTGCTATCAATAGCTTCTCTGGGGTCTGCTTCTTTGCAGGCTGCCGAAGCGCAAAATTATAGCATTGACCTGCAGGCAAATATCCCTGCTGAAAATTTCTACGTACTGCCCGTTGAAAGCGGCTGGATTAATCAGGTCCAGGACATGAACTACGATATCATCACCAAACGTATTCAGCCTTTACAAAAAAGCTTTCAGTTCAAAAACACGTCTGGCGGAATTCAGGCCACGCTGACCAATACCGATTCTACCGGCAAGGCGCTGCTCTCAAACGGCGCGACCACCATTCCGCTGGCCGTAACGTTTAATGACGTCGCCTTAAATAATACCCCACAGGCCGTAGTGACAGCGGCGGCTGCGAAAGACGGCGGTCGTGCCACGCTGCGCATTGCCCAGGAAAGCAGTGCGGCCCTGACGGCTACAGGTTTATTTACCGGCCAGGTGGCCATGGTTTTTGAACCTATTATTACGCCACCAAACTCCTGATCCTCCCGCTATCCATTTGACCGGAGAAACCGCCGTCGCAAACGGCGGTATTTTAATAATGAAACATTCCTTATTATGGTTAGCAATGCTGCCAGCAATGGCCCCGGCCGCTGATATGACGCTGGCCGCCAGCATGAGGGGGCTGCCTGATGATTTCAAAAACTATTTTTATAATGCTGAAGTTATAGTCAGGGTTGATCTTAATGACCGCCCGCTTTTCGATGCCGCCATGCTGCTTAAAGAGAATGGCGATGTTCAGCTTAATCGCATTATCGACAATGCCTCCGAATTCAATCAGGAAGTTCAGGAACGCTGGGTTTCTGTACTACGGAAAGGCATTACCACCGGCAAGTGTTCAACTCGTTGTCCTTTCGGCTTAATGGCTGCGCAATATCGCCTGGACAGCTCTGTCCTGAAAATTTATACCGCGAAATATGAGACGGAGCAGACAAAGGGCGCTTTTATCGAACTGCCGAATAATTTGCCCGGCGGTTTCATTATGTATAATGATTTTTCAGCCACCAGCACCTCCTCTTCCACGCAAAGCTGGGGAATTAATTCCGCCATAACTTCCTCGCTGGCTGGCTGGACGCAAAAAGCTTCTTTTCAGTCATCCGGCAATAATGGCCGCTACAGCTATAACAACACTAATTTATACGACCTCTACACCCAGAAAGAGCTGGCGGGCAGCTTTATGCGTTTTGGGCTGTTTTCTCCGGATGCGGACCAGGGCAACGTCCAGTCCACGGGCTTCGGTTTTGATTCCGTAGTCGGTGCGATGTGGGGAACATCTGATGCCTTACGGGAAAACAGCGATAGCGTCAGCGCCTGGCCGGTTTACATTACGGGCCGCAATCAGTCGATTGCCGAAGTGTATCGCGATGGCAGACTTATTCACACTCAGCAGCTTCAGGCTGGTGTACAGCCACTGGATACGCGCCGCCTGCCCGGCGGCATCTACGATATCACCGTTCGTATTATTGAAAACGGGCAGACGGTAGATACGCAAACCGCACAGATCTATAAGCCGCAGGGCTGGAGCGATCCCGAGCGCCGCTGGCGTATGAACCTGTGGAGCGGGCAGCGCAGGCTGGTCGGTTCCGGCACGGCGCGCTATCAGCAAGACATGCCTTTTGCTGTCGGCGGCAGTCTGGACGTGCTGGCTCATCCACGCGCCGTGCTTGGCCTCAGCGGCCAGGCGACGGAAAAAGAACACCAGCTCAGAACCCGGGCAAACATCACGCTTTCGCCAAAAGATACGTTATTTGCTGAATATAGCTTCGGTAATGACGATTACCGCGCGAACCGGAGCGCGGATATCCGCTATTTCCGTCAAATTTTGCCGGGCAGCAGCGGCAATGTTTTCTGGCGTTCGACCACCACCGATATTTACGGTCACCGCACAACCTCCCGCCAGTCTGGCGATACCTGGGGAACCTCCCTTTCGCTACGGCTTCCCTGGTCCTCTTTCTTAATTCTTAACGGGCAGTATATGGATACCGCCTGGCGAAAAGGGGTGGGTGCCGATGCCGCAGTGAATACGCGCCTGAAGCTGATCGAGCGTGACGTTAATATACGAGTAAGCGCCTACGAGCGACCCGGCTTTAACAACGACAGTCGGGATCGAGGCGTGACGCTTGGCATCAGCTTTTCTCTGGCCCCTTCGCAACGCCATCTCGTTTCTGCTGAGCTGGGGATGAACGAAAGCGAAAGTTATTCCAGCATGAATTATCAGTGGCAGGCGGAACAAAACAACAGTATCCGCTGGCTGGGAACAGGCGTCTCGCACAGCGCCAGCAATACCGTCCTGAGCGGGAACGGTGCGGTAGATACTCGTTATCTCAGCAGTGATTTCTATGCGCAGCACAGTATCCGCGACGGTAATAATACCGCCGGTATTAACCTTAGTCAGGTACTGCTTTTCGGCGGCGGGCATTTGGCCTCTACAAACGGCAGCAATAACCGCAGCCTTTCTTCAGCCGTTATCGTGGATGTGGAATCAGAGGATAAAAATATCGGTATCGTCGCTTCAGGCAAAATGGCGGAAACCACGCTGCAGCCCGGAAGAAATATTGTGTCAGCCGAAAGCTGGAAGAAAGATACCCTGCAGTTCAGCGCGAAAGGCGGCAGCAGCGTGCAAATCGTTCCGGAACGTCAGAATCTGCAAATGAATCGCGGCAGCGTGCAGTACATCAGAGTAAAGGCAGTAAAAACGGTCACGCTGGTGGCGATGCTGCAGGATGAAAGCGGCACGATGCTGAAAAACCGCGCCGTGACGAGTGATGTTGCAAACGGGGTTATCAATGCCGAAGGCGTACTGACGCTGGATATGAGTACGCACAATGGCAAGCTGACGGTGCAGGCCGAAAATCATCAGGCGACCTTAAGCTGCGCAATCCCGCCGGTTCAGGATGCAACTCAGCGCGTGCGGTTTATTGACGCCATTCATTGCCGTACGGCAGGAGATAAATAATGGTCAGTTTATTACGCATGGCGGCCATGCTGCTGCTATTGAGCAGTGCGGCGCCGAATGCGTCAACCATGGACATTACCGCCAGTTTTTCGCCATCAATGAGTGATCCCGAAAATAATACTTTCACTAATACCACGCCGCAGAGTGGGTTTTGTGGAAAGTGGCCGCAATACTGTCCTGCAAATACGTTTAGTATCGGATTGCCGATTACGACGACAATAAGTAAACCTATTACAGCTCATAACGACCCACATGAGGGCGTTTTTTTCGGTTTGCCGGGAAAAAAACGTGAAGTTATGGTTACTGATATAAATTCTGGAGAGAAGCATCCAGTCACTTTTACTATCACAAATTTTTCTGCGATAGCGCATTTTCCAAATGACCAGGGGCAGAAAGCGTGGGATACAGATGATGGAACCCTCGGGTCTCCTTCTTCTTCTTCCTCTTGCTCAAGAAGGGCAAATCCCGCAGGGGGTCGAACTATTTTTTCATTTGTGTGGAACGTCCCCGCTGAGGATGTTGCATGTTATGCAACAAGCGCTATAGACAGAACGGAGCCAACCGCTTTTGATGGGCTTAGTATAGGTTATAATTTAATTACCCCTAATCCGCTGATAATGGGGAGTGGCACCTATACCGGGGTATTATCGTTAAGCGTTGGCCCCGGCGGCGATTTTGATTTTGGTAATAATTATCAGGCCAGTGACACCAATCTGACTATTAATTTTACCCTGTCCGTTAACCATGAATTGAAATTAACCACCAGCCCGGAAGATCGCCAGGTCACGCTACAGCCCTGTGCGTCTGGCAGAGTTTGTACGGAAGAAGAAGGCAAAGCTAACTGGGAGCGCTCAACGGTCACGCGCATTGCGCCACAGCTTACCGGACGGAGCCATTTTACCCTTTCCAGTTCCGGCGCTTTTACGGTGTTTTTGCAGTGTGACCAGCAGATTGGCCAGGATTGCGCGCTACAAAGCGAACATTCCGCGAAGCAGGTGCCGGTACAGGCGCTGCTGACGCTGCCGACCACTATCGTCGATCAACATACTGGCTCAACAGTGATACAGAAAAAGATTCGGGTGGGCAAAGATACTGTGCAGAATGTGTTTAATACCACGCAGTTTGGCCAGGACAGAAAAGGCAGCATCGATTTTGTCATTGCGCAAAAGGATGTGGAAAACATGCTGAAAACGCGGCCTGATAACTATAAGGGCACGATGACGGTCATCTTCGATCCGCAAATTTACTGATCGTCCCCGGCAACGCGATTTATCGGTCAGGAGAAAGCCCGCCCGACATAAAATGCCCTGAAATAAGGCTTCCGCTACAGCAGACGTGGAATGCCGATATCCCAAGATATCGGCAGAGCGGCAATTAATGGAAGGCGTTGTTCAACAAAATGGAGGTAATGACGCCTGTCGCAGCGGCAATCAGCACATAGTTGCCGTCAATACAGGCCCAGCGTTCGCCACGTGGAGGCTCATGCAGGCCGCGAGCGTGCCAGTCGTTTACGCGATAATCATCGCCCCGGAAACGAGGCGGCAGCGGCTGGCCGCGATGAAATTCATGCCCCTGCCAGGCGAAACGGTCGCGCTCTTCAAAATGGCGATGGGGAGCGTGCCCTTCGTGACCACGTGGGCCATGGTCATGATCGCCACGGCCTTCACGATCGCCCGGCCCGCCGCGTCCTTCACGATCGCCCTGATGATGCCACTCTTGTCCCGGAGGGCCTTCAGCCTGCGTAACGGTTGAGAACAGCGAGCCTGCTGAAAATACGGTAATCAACAGCGCCAGGGTCGTTTTTTTCATGGTGATATCCTCAATTTGCTCACGGCTTTTGTCGCACCGTTGAGGGATACTATCGTCGAACCCCGGCCTTAAAAATACCTCTCACCATCCTAAAAAGCCTGTTATTACCGTATTTTACCTCTTCCTGACCCTTTCTTAACACTGTGCATAAAATGTGGATCGGCCGCGCCAAATAATTTGCGTTAAGTCAGGCGGCGCGCTGGCTTTCGGCCAAAAATTCGGCCACCTCGTCCGCCTGCACGATAAAAGCATTCAGCGCTTCGCTAAAGCCTGCCGCGTCCAGCGAGGCCAGCAGCTGCTGGCTGCAAAGCCGCAGACTGTCGTCGCTGTCCATCGCCAGCCAGCAGCCGCGCATCGCATCCATCTCAAAGTTCAGTGCCAGCACCGTGCGCAGATGGCTTTCAGAAGCCCTCTTCAGGCTTTCCAGTCGACGGTGGAAAATGACGCAGTTGCTTTCCGGCGGCAGTTCAATAATGGCTATCTCTTGCCGGTTGCGCATCAGTGCGCAGACGCCGTTTTTCAGGCACAGGCTGAGATTAAGGCGGCGACCATACCAGGCCAAAAAATGGTTAAGCTGCTCTGTTGCGTTCATGCGCACCTCCGTTAGCTTTTGAGTACAAAGTGTTGATCCTGTCCCTGACGCAGCGCGTCGGCCAGTTCAGTGGTGGCCTTAGCGATGTGCCCTTCCAGCGCGTAATTGACCGGTTTGTCCTGATCTTCGCCATAGCTGAAGCTGATTTTGCCTAAATTACGCTTCATAGAAACCGAGGCGCTGTTAGAGCCGCCCAGCAGAAAAGCGGGGGTGGCGAAGCCGTCAGTTTTAACCTGGGATTTCGTGAAGGCGACAGACTTAAGCCGCAGATTGTCGCGGTTGGTTAACTCGGCGCGCATCTCCTCCGGGCTGTTGCCTCGATCCAGCCAGCGCTTCTCGAGGCTTTCCCGCACCTCGTCTTTTAGCTCCAGCGTGACGGTCGCCTCGGTGCTGACATTGTCCTGTAGCGCCGCAATCAGGGTTTGCAGCTGGTGATCGTCTTTCATCAGCTCGCGCATCTTGTTGGCGTTGCTGGCGTTAAGACTGCCATCGAGCAGGTGCGAGAGCTGGTGCCACAGCCCGTTGCTGTCCACCTTGCTCAGGTTTGCGTAAGTTGTCTGGTATTCGCCCCCCTGTAACAGTTTCAGCCCCTGCTCCGCCGCGCTTTGCTGACGCAGATGCTTATCAAGATCGCGTAGCGCGGCCTGCTGTTCGTTATTTTTCTCGCGAAGATTTCGCGGTGAAAAATGGGCGTCCAGTTTGTCCAGTTTCTGTCGCGGCGTCAGCGGTGTTTCATCCTCTTTATCTTTTAACGAGGCGATAACGGCCGCCGTGGCCGGATCGCTGAATTTTTTCCCCAGCGTTTCCGCCAGCTTGTCGAGATGTACCGCTGCCAGCGGCCGGGCCGTTTTGGTTTCTATCGTCAGGCTCTGCTTTGTGCGGTTATCAATAGAGAGCTGCACGCTGGCGGCCGGCCCGGCGAACAGCGGCGTCCGTCCCGCTTCTCCCTTAATCAGCACGCCGGTTGGCAGAGCAAAGTTAACGCCCACGCTGGCTTTGTTCAGGCCGCGTGGACGGTTGTTACTACGGCTTACGGTGCTGCTGCTCTCTTTCGTGGTTTCGCCTCTTTCGCGCGTGCCGGAAAGCACGTTGACGCCTGCATAAGCGCCGCCGCCTACGCGAAAACTGGCTGGTGTCTCCTTTTCATGCTTATTGGTCAACGGTACGCCTGCCGAAGCCAGCGCGGCGGCATTGGCATCCAGGCTGACGTTCAGCACGTCGCCATGCTTTACGCTGTGATTAATGCCTCGATTAAGCAGCGTCAGAGGGTCAAGCGTGCCCTGCGTCAATCCCTCGATAAAGGCGGGCAGTTCCGCCTCGGTAATATCGAAGCTAACGCTGTTTTGCTTTTTGACATCCAACGGCGTGGCAGAGACAACGCCACCCAACCGAACGGCGGGGGACAGATTACGCTGATGGTCAACTTCGACATCGTGCGCCGGATCTTTCATGTAGCCAGTCAGCAGGTTGTAGCCCAGACCGGTAAAGGCGGTTAATGCCCCGCCGCCGTCACGCCCAAAGCTGACCGTTACGCCGCCCTCGCCCCGCGTCAGGCTCATGCTGTAGCCGCGATCCAGACTGCCTCTGCCGCCCACGCCCGCAATGACCTGCGAACCGGGCAGCGTGCTGATGGTCGTTGCCGCACCATAAGCCCGGCTAAAAGAGAGGCTTTCGCCCTTTTCCATGTCCAGTACCGTGCCTTCCAGCCTGCGGGCAAGCAGCTGTTGATCCTCAGCCTGCATAACGGTGCGGGTGGTGACGTTCATCGCGTGGTTGGATTTTGTAAATGCCTTGGTCATGGATTTGATGGCGTCATAGTTGGCTTCCAGCCTGTCGTTTCCGGTAAATCCCTGGCCAGTCACCTGCTTAAGCGGATTGTTTTCCCACTCTTCATCACGAAGCTCGCGGAACTCCCGGCCCAACGCCTGTAACGCTTTTTCGCGAGTTTCGCCCGGTAAATCCAGCGCATGAGTGAGGCGCTTTGCTAAATCGTGCATTTTGACGTTGGTCAGGCCGTCGAGGATCAGGCGGGATTTCGTCAGCCCCATCGGATCATGCTTGTCGCGGTTCATCCCAGCCGGTATCGCGTCGGTGGGCTTTTGATGGGAAAGAGTGACGTCAGCCTCACCCATCGCTGCCAGAGCAAGCTGCGCGTGATTGCCTTTGCCGCTGGGATGCAGGGCATAAAGCTGTTGCAGCTTGTTCAGCAGATCGTCTTCCTGGCTGCTGGCCGGATTCAGGCTGCCGGTCAGTTTATCAAGCTGCCTGCCCGCGCGGCTCTGTCCGCCATAGTGCTGCTGCAGCAGTCCGGCCTGGTGCGCGGCGCTGTCCGCCAGCACCTGATTGAAGTCCTGCATTTCCTTGAACCAGCCGGGCAGTTCTTCCCGCACGGCCAGCGTTTTCAGCTTCAGGCTGAGCGGCTCTTCTGGTCTGCCCGTCGGCTGACGTTTAAGGTGTTGCGTCAGCGTGGCCATCTGCTGCGACTGCTGCTGATAGATCGCCGTTAATCCCTGACGGCCGCCATGAGCATGCTGTACAAGGTGGCCAAAGTTTTTCAGCGGGCGTGGTGTCTCCAGCGTGGGCCGAAACACAAAGGTGCTGAGCCGCGTGCGGAAAGGCGTATGGACTTTATGTCCATCGTGACCGGATTGCCCGAATGTGTTGACTTCGCGCTTATAGGTAAGGCCTGTTTTGCCCAGTTTAGCGTCGCGCGTCGCGGCGCTAAGTCGCTCGAAATGCCTGTCGGCATGATTTTCCACTTCGTGAGCACCGGCGGAAATATCCGCTGACACCGGATGCCAGCCGTGTTCGTTTCGCGACAGCACCTGCTTATTGTCCATCTCCACCAGCAGCGAGCCTTTCTGGTTACCGAAAAGTTTAACCGGCAGCGCGGTGGCGGACTCACCAAATTCATCTTTCAACGGTGCAGGCAGCCGCTCTGCCTGCATCCCGGCCACTTTTCCATGCTGCCAACTTCCGGCTGGCAGGCTGAAGACCTTGCCCTTATCACTTAAAATAAACAGGCGGCTTTCCGGGCCGAGCACCATATCCTTAACCTGATGCTCAAGCGGCTCGCCAGGGAGACGGATCAGGGCCGCGCTGGCCTGATTCATCGCCTGGCTTAACGCCGGACGTGAAAGCGTCTGCGGCAGCTGCTTGTGACGGCGGCTTTCCGTGTCAACGTGATGAAAATGGATATTTCCCTGCTCTTCCAGCGTGACGAAACGGCCGTCATCCAGCGCGCTGGCCGCGACGGTTTTCTGTGTTTTATCCAGGCCGGGCATCGCCAACTCTTCACTCACGCTTTTTTTCACCTGGTGCAGCGCAAACGTATTGTTCTGGAAATTAATTTTGTTGCTGGCAACGTTAACTTTCAGCCTTTTCAGCTGGTTATCTTTCAACGCCCAGGCCTGACCATCCTGTCCGGCACTCAGCCGATCCGCTTTAACTTCCGTCGCTTCCCAGGTGCTGGTCATCTCGTTAAAAAACTGTACTTTGCCATCATGCAACGCCAGCTTGCCGTTTGCGCCAATAGAGACAATGTCGGTTCGGGCTGGCGTGGGCTTTGGCAGGCCTTTCTGATAATCCATGACCAGACTGTCGCTGAGGTTCCAGCCAGAAGCTGGCTGCGGATTCTCCGGCGTAGGATTAAGCGCAATCGCGTGCTGTCTGTCCATGCTGTCTTTGACCACGGCATGCAGCTGGCCGCTTTCGCCGCACAGCAGGCTCTGTACATGGAAGCGGTCGCCAATAACGTCTGCGATTTGCTGATGCAGCGTATCGCGCAAATTCAGGCTTTGCGCATCGCCAAAATTAAGCTCGTTTGCCTCGCCGGGCCGCTTCGCCACCAGCAAACGCCCCTGGTAGTCGGCAGCGATCACCAGGTTGTCGGTTTGCGCTATCGCTGCCAGTGTGGTTTTGCCGGGGATCGGCTGGAGCGCACGGTGTTCAGCTTCCGGGCTGTCGATACGCGGCAGCAGCTTAATGCTTTGCTGCTTGCTCTCTTCATCGGTGAGCAACACGAGCGCCTGACCATCCGCCGCCACGGAGGCTCCGCTGATTTTATCCGTAAAGCGCGCGCTCTGCGTTTGCGTCTGTAAATGATGCAAATGGCGATCGTCGTGTACCAGATAAAGCGAGTTATCACTCTGACGAGACAGCTTCGACTGCTCTTTGTCGTCGCCAAAATGGTCGACTTTCTGCCATCCCTCTTCGTGCGAGGCCAGTTGGTAAAGCTTGTTGTCGCTGAGGCGAAATGCGCGGCTGCCGTCGGGCGTCGCCTGGTGATGTACACCGGTAAGCTGGCTGAGCACGGCAGCATCCGGCAGCTTTACCTCGGCTGCCCGTCCTCCGGGCGCATCGCTGCGGCGAATCTGCACGCTACCGCCGTCCTCGCTGAATGCCAGCTGATGGTCAACCACTTCTGCTGCTTTCCGTCGAGGAAAAGTGCTGCCCGGCGTCTCTTCCCTTGCCCAGGTCGGTTTGCTGTGGGCCACGCCGATTAAGGCATCCCGCGACGAATGCAGCGACAGCAGCTTTCCCTGGTCGCTCAATAACGCATGCTGCTGGCTATTTTTATTGGCTGCTACGCTCTGGTAGTGCATTTTGGGATGGCCGAGGGTTTGTTTTAACAGCGCGCGCTGGGCATCACGGCCTGCTGGTGCAGCGATGGCGGCCTGCCGCTTTTCGGTCAGCTGCACGCCCAACGACCCCTTCTCTTGCGCCTGATGCGCCTGCCGATCGGACAGCGTGGCCATAATCTCCTGTTCCAGCTCGCCTTCGACCAGCGTCGGAATAGCCACGTCGAGCCGGTTTAGCGACTGCAGCTCGTGGCTTTCCGGCGTGGGTATGGCCGGGCGAGCGGGCTGTTTTTTAAATAACGGCAGGTGGCTGAAGGCATGAAATCGCCCCTTACCGGTCGCCCGCGCCGCACTGCCCTGTTGTAAACCTGTGGTGACCGGCTGGGCGCCCCCCGGTAGCGTTCCGCCGCCGCGCTGGCTGGGCGAGGCATCCTGCTGGCGGGTTGTTCCCTGACTGGTTTGCGATGAAGTTACGCGCTGTGCGCTGCCTGAGCCTGTTGCAAGGGCGGTTCTGATTCCCGATAGCACGCTGTTCTCCTTAGACAGAATACTCACACCTGAGCTAAGTAGCGGAAAAAGCAGCGGAGTTCCGGCTGTAACCGATTATTCACATTTATTCATACCGCGGATGATAAATGATTGCATAGCTGGCTGGCGGCCCGTTCATCAAGCGGAAAAACAGACAGCTGGCGCGATGAAGCAGTCTTGCCTGTCCGAAGGGACTGGTTCTGAAGGCGTAAGGGGAACAACGGTCTGCGCGTAAGGCACAAAAAAGGAGAGGCATGATGCCTCTCCTGTGACCGCTCAAGTCGGTATGCCGTTGTGCCCGCGCAACCGGGCTTTAGTGCTTCAGCGTTTCACGTACTTTCTTCACGTCGTCAGCTTTCACCGCCGCGGCTTTGTTGCTCCAGCCCTGACGGATAAAGGTGGCCAGCTGCGCCACTTCCTCATCGTTCAGACGAGCAGCGAAGCCCGGCATGGCCAGAGTAGAAGGCGCTTTCGCCGTGGAAGGCTGCTGCGCGCCGGCCAGAATGGTATGGATCAGCCCCGTTGGATCGCCCGCGTTAACGAGCGTAGCCTGATCCAGCTGTGGGAAGACGCCTGGCGCGCCCTTGCCCGTCACAAAATGGCAGGCGCTGCAGTTATCCAGATAGAGACGCTCACCGCTGGTCAGGTTTTTGGCCGCGGTCAGCTTAGCTTCCGTCGCGCTGGCCGCTTTGCCGTCACTGGCAGAGAGGGATGGATTGCCACCCAGGAACTTCAGATAGGCGGCGATGGCTTTCAGATCCGCCTCGCTCATATAAGAAGTGCTGTGTTCCACCACGGAAGTCATCTCGCCGCCTACCGCAGCTTTATCGTTGCGGCCCGTCGCCAGATAATCAATGGTTTCCTGTTCCGTCCAGTGCGGTAAGCCACGCAGCGAAGGCACTTCCCAGTCGTTCAGGCTGCCGCCGGAAAGAAAACGCTTGTCGTCGCTGTCGAACGCCTTTTCATTCATGCCTATACCGCGAGGCGTATGGCAGCTGCCGCAGTGGCCCAGACTTTCGACAATGTAGGCGCCGCGATTCACCTCGGCTGAAGCACCGCCAACCGGCCGGAAAGCTTTATCGGAAGCAAACGCCCAGTTCCAGAAACGCATCCCCCAGCGCTGGCTGAACGGAAAGCTCAGGCTGGTTTCTGGCGGCTGCTCCGCGCTCGGCTTCACGCCCTGCATAAAATAGGTGTAAAGCGCGTGCATATCGTTGTCGCTGATTTTCGCATAATCAGGATAAGGCATCGCCGGATAAAGCCGTTTGCCATCAGGCAATACGCCTTTACGTACCGCGTCGGAGAACTGCTGCTCGCTGTAATTACCGATCCCGTGCTCTTTATCCGGCGTGATATTGGTCGAATAAATGGTGCCCAGGTTCGACTCTATTGCCAGACCACCGGAAAAAGCCGGTTTGCCGGGCAGCGAATGGCAGGCGCTACAGTCACCCAGGCGTGAGAGATACTCTCCCTGCTTAATCAGCTCGCCGTTATCTGCCGGGGCTGCCAGCGCAGCGCCTGTGCTGAGCAGCACGGCATTGGCGAGTAAAAAATGTTTAATCTTCATCGTCGCTTACGCCTGTACCATTGGACCGGGGTTTTTCAGATAGATATCTTTAATGGCCTGTGCCGCCATCAGCGTCAGCGCGCCGATGGTATCGGTCGGGTTCGCCTGGAAGTTTTGCGGGAAAGCATTGCCGCCCGGCACGAAGACGTTATGAACATCCCAGCTTTGCAGATATTTGTTCAGCGCTGAGGTAGCAGGATTATCGCCCATTACCGCGCCGCCCACGTTATGCGTCGAGACGTATTTGGTCAGGTCAAAATGCGCGTCCATTGGCAGGAAGCTCTCGCTATAGCTGTCCGGATTCAGTTCTTTAGTGATGTTACTGACCACGCCTTTCAAATATTGCTGTAGCTTGAGCTCATTCTGTTTCCAGTCAAAGGTCATACGCAGCAGCGGATAGCCGTACTCATCCTTGTAGTTCGGATCCAGATCGAGATAGATATCGCGATAGGACTGGCAGGTGGTAGTGATGCTGATTTTCATCGAATGGCCGTACCACTCTTCCAGCCCCTCTTTCCAGCCGGTTCCCCATGCTGGCGTGCCTTTTGGCAGCGCGGTACTGATTGGCGTACCGGTAGCCTGTGAGCTATGAATTTTTGCCCCGCCGATAAAGCCCAGTCCCGGGCCATCAAAGTTGCCGGGTGAAATATCGTTAATCATCTGGCCGGTGGCACCGGCGGTGGCAAACGGGTTGAAGTTTTTATCTTTAAAGAACAGCGTGGCGCCGCCGTTGCTCAGGAAGGCATAGTTGCGGCCAACGACACCCTCTTCGGTAACAGGATTATAAGGTTTGCCGATGCCGGACAGCAGCATCAGACGCACGTTACAAAACTGGAAGCTGCTCAACACCACGATTTTCGCGGGCTGGAAGCATTCGTTGCCCTGAGCATCAATATAAATTACGCCCTTAGCCGTTTTCTTATCGTCGTGCAGTACGACTTTCATCACGTTGGCGTGCACTTCATAAGAGAAGTTGTCCATACGCTTAAGCGCGTCCATTACGGCGGTCTGCGGCGAAGCTTTCGAATAATTCAGGCACGGGTACTTACTGCAGTAGCCGCAGTAGTTACAGGGCGCGATCTGGTTGCCGTAAGGATTGGTCCAGGCACGAGAAACGCAGGCGGACGGGTTTGGAAACGGATGGTAACCGAGTTTTTTCGCCGCTTTTGCAAACATGCTGGTATTAAGCGTATCTTCCAGTGGGGGAAGCGGATAAGGCTCTGAACGCGGTCCTTCAAACGGATCGCCCCCTTCCAAAATCTGACCACGCAGGTTGCCAGTATTACCTGACTGGCCGCAGATACGTTCAAATTTGGTGTAATATGGCTCGATTTCGTCCCAGGTGAACGGGAAGTCCATGATGCGCATATCTTCCTGCAGGATCCCGGGTTTATAAGCCTGATCCGCATAGGTTTTGAGCTTCAGATCGACAGGCGTGGGACGGATAAGCACCGCCGTCCAGTGCAGGCCAGAGCCGCCCACGCCCGTACCTGGGGCAAAAGCGCCCCATTTACGTGTTGGTAACGCCGTCTCGCTCATGTTGTATCGCACGGTTACAGCCGCTTCTGCCGGGGTTGCCATAACTTTATTACGCACGGCATACGCATATTCATCAGCCGGTTTAGGATAGGCAAACTCTTCATATCCCCGATCGCCGCCACGTTCCAGCGCGCGCACTTTTAATCCGGCCATAGCCAACTCAATGCTCATTAATGAGCCAGCCCAGCCCAGGCCGACCACTACAACGTCGACTTCTTCTTTATTTATTGTTGCCATTTTAGTCCTGCCAGTGGGTAATCAGAGAAAAACTCAGGCTCGCTCGCCTTTAATGCTTATTGGTCCCAGCGGATACGGCACGTTGTGTTGTTTCACCCATTCCATATAGCTGGCGCGCGCGCCGGGGAAGCCGATAGCAATCCAGGCTTTCATTCCCTTATTGCCGCCATACATGGGATCGGAAAGATAACCATGCTTGGTATTAGAGAGTAATTCGCTGAAAAATTGCGATCCCTTTAGGGCGCTTTCACCCAGGTCGGCAAAAACGATCTGGTTTTTCTGTACCTGAGTCAGAACCGCTTCACGGTCGGCGGTTTCCAGCTCGTGGAAAGCTTTCTGATGCTGCTGCCGACACCAGCTGTTGACCAG
>NZ_DALZCD010000051.1:0-19426 GCF_031978025.1 Erwinia sp. | reverse complement strand
TTAAACCCCCCCATCGAGCCTGAAGTTTCCACGCAGATAATAAAGGGGCCACGCGGCTGCTCATCATGCTGCTGGTGGCTGACCGGACGTAGCGAAACCCTGTCATGCCAGGCTTCCCCCTGTAGCCGATAGGTCAGCAACCGCTTCTCTACCAGCCTGCGGTAGAACTCCAGTTCCAGCTCGCTAATGCCCAGCGCAGCCAGTTCGGGGGGCAGCAGGCGCAGCACATCGTCGCTTTGATGAATGCCATTGACCTCTTCCGGTACGCTGGCTGGCTCTCTCACCAGCTGATGGAACGCCTCCAGCGGGGCATCCTCGCTCAGTATCGCTTTGGCTTCGCGGCTGCGGCCCAGCTGTTCCGCCAGTTTTTGCAGCATCGGCTGCTGCGCCAGAAAATCGCCGTAATCGACGATCAGCTGGTAGTCGCCGCGCTGTACCGGGCTTCTGCTCAGGTCCCACAGGCGCCCGGCCGCGCTCTCGCTGTCATCCGACAGAACAGGCGCCAGCTGACCGCTCATCGCCAGCCGTTGCTGTAGTTCCGCCAGCAGTTTTTCCCGCTCACTGTCGAGCAGTTGCTGATTCAGCGCCAGGGTTTGCAGCGTCAGACTCAACCGCCAGCGCTGTAAAAACAGCGTATGCTGCGGCTCGCTCATTATTTGACCGGCAGTAGTATGCGCGATTAGCTCGCGTGCTTTGTCTTTAAACGGCGACTGATGCGAATCCAGATAAAGAAGAATTTCCGGCAGCTTCAGGCAAAAGGCCTGATGGGCGAGCGGCTGGCACTGTTGAAAAAGCGTGAACTCACCGGCAAGCGCTTCCGGCACGGCTGTTTGCTTCAGCTGCGCCAGGATCTCCGATTTCCAGCGGGGCAAATCGTGCAACAGCGCCTTTTTCATGCCGGGAAATTTTTCAAAAAAAATGGCGAGCTGCGGGCTGGCCAACAGTGCCACGACCAGCTCTTCAATCAGCTCCCCTTCGCTGACCGCCAGAAAAGCGCTGAGCGTATCCAGCGATATCAACGGCGCACCTGTTTCAGCTGTTCTGCTACCTGCTGCAGGCTCTCCTCGATCTTCGCCAGCCAGTCGTCGCTGATAAACAGGCAGCGATGATACTGACTGAATAACGTACGCTGGGCGTAAAGCTGCGCCTCTGCCTCATCGAGCGCTTCAATAATCTCCTGTGGCAGCCCGTTTGCCAACGGTTGGCCCGGCAGCATCAACCGTGAAGTTTGAAGGCTGACATCACGTAACGTCAGGCAGTCGTTACCGTCTACGTGCAGGTCCAGCGTTTGGGCAAAACCGATTCCGTTAAGCTTGCCGCGCACTTCGCCACCTTTTTGCAGCCAGTGGTGCAGCGATTCACGGGCAATCACGATATGGCTCACCTGCATATCATGCAGCATTAATGGCTTTTGCAGCATCAGCGTCAGCGTATCGGCGGACAACGCTGCCGGCAGCTCGTAGTGGGGTTTACGGCTGAACATACCGCCGTGCTTTTCCAGTCTGATCGCCTGCTCTACGCTTTTCGCCTGTTGCAGGCTTAGTCGACGCGAAGCAATTTGTTGCAGTTTGATCAGCATCGGCTGCTGTTGCCACGCCTGCTGGGTGATCAGATTGTCGATTTCGCGATCCAGCAGCTTCATCGACGCGACGTCGTGCCACAGACAATCCTTCAGCAAGATCAGATCTACTGGCGCAATCGCTTTACGACCGCTGTAAAAAGCACAGGCCTGTAAAAGATGAATCGCTTTTTTCCAGCGGCGATCGGAGATATAAGGCGCTTCGGGCTGGTTTTCCAACTGCTGGCGCAGCATGAATATCAGTTCAAACACCTCGTCCGGGAGCGCAACCTGCGTAATGCCTTTTTGCCATTCGCTATACTCTTCATCAGTGATGCAGAGCGACTCCGCAACGGGATTGCTGTTCTCATCCTGCTGGTGGGTCAACATGCTGCGAAAGTTCTGTTTCTCATGCACATTATCCAGCCACAGCCGGATCAGCATGCGGTCATATAGCGCTTCCAGGCCGCTGTCGGCTTCGGGCAGCTCATTGGATGCGGTCACCAATAATCGCATTGGGATCGGTTCTTCACAGTCACCGTTGCGAAAGCGGCGTTCGTTGATGGCGGTCAGCAACGTGTTAAGAATGGCCGGTCCGGCTTTCCATATTTCATCCAGAAAGACGATTTCAGCATCGGGCAGATAGCCTTTAATCAGGCGCTGATAGCGTCCTTCATCTTTCAGCGCCTGAATGGAAAGTGGGCCAAAAACTTCTTCCGGCGTGGAGAAGCGGGTCATGAGATATTCAAAGGCGCGGGCGTGCTGAAAAGCATACTTCAGGCGACGGGCGATAAGGCTTTTGGCAATGCCTGGCGGGCCAAGCAAAAAAACGCTTTCACCGCTCAATGCTGCTAACAGACAGAGGCGGATGGCATGATGCCGTTCATAAAGTCCCTTTTCTAAGGCATTGCTAAGGCGAGCGATTCTTTCCGCCAGACGGTGAGGTTGGGACATCATCAAACATTCATCCTTTTCTACGTTCAGGCCAGGGTGACTGGCGAGCGCAAACACTACTGGCTATGATGCTTGAAAGAGTTGATATGCGTCAGCTTTTTTCTTGTCAAAGGGTGACACAGACCATTGAAGTCGCTTTCCACATTCCAATTAAGGATAGGCATTCGCAATGATTCGTGCATACTGTGCGTTTTTTGATGACCTGATGAGCCCGTACAATACAGCCATCAGCTCCAATAAAAGATATTCCTATGAGTTCTGATAAAAAGCAGTCCCTTGGTGCCGTGACGTTAGCGGCAATAGGCGTTGTCTATGGCGATATCGGTACCAGCCCCCTTTATACCTTAAGAGAGTGCCTCTCCGGCCAGTTCGGTTTTGGCGTTGAGCGCGATGCGGTATTCGGTTTCCTTTCGCTGATTTTCTGGCTGTTAGTGCTGGTGGTGTCGTTAAAATATATCAGCTACGTGATGCGCGCCGATAACGCAGGTGAAGGGGGAATTCTGACCCTGATGTCCCTGGCTGGCCGTCATACCGGTGCCAGAGCGACGGCGATTTTGGTCATCATGGGGCTGATTGGCGGCAGTTTCTTTTACGGTGAAGTGGTTATTACGCCAGCCGTTTCGGTACTTTCCGCTATCGAAGGGCTGGAAATTGCCGCCCCTAATCTTGACGCCTGGATCGTGCCGCTGGCAATAGCGGTGCTGACGCTGTTATTTATGATTCAGAAACACGGCACGGGTATTGTGGGGAAACTGTTCGCCCCGGTAATGCTGGTGTGGTTCATCATTCTGGCCATATTGGGCGTCCGCGGCATTATGGCGAATCCCGATGTGCTGCACGCGCTGAATCCTTACTGGGCAATCCACTTCTTTTTTGAATATAAAACCGTCTCGTTTTTTGCGCTGGGCGCCGTGGTGCTGGCCATCACGGGTGTCGAAGCGCTTTATGCCGATATGGGCCATTTTGGCAAGCTGCCTATTCGGCTTGCCTGGTTCCTGGCGGTGTTGCCTTCACTGGTATTGAACTATTTCGGCCAGGGCGCCCTGCTGCTGAAGCATCCTGAAGCGATAAAAAACCCGTTCTTCCTGCTGGCCCCTGACTGGGCGCTTATCCCTATGCTGATCCTGGCGACGCTGGCGACGGTGATCGCCTCTCAGGCCGTGATCTCCGGGGTTTTCTCACTGACCCGGCAGGCAGTTCGTCTGGGCTATTTACCGCCTATGCGTATCGTGCACACCTCTGAAGAAGAGTCTGGCCAAATCTATATCCCGGTTATTAACTGGATACTCTTTTTCTCTGTGGTCATCGTGATAGTAGGCTTTAAGCATTCCAGTAACCTGGCCGCCGCTTATGGTATTGCCGTGACCGGCACGATGGTACTGACCTCTATCCTCTGTACGACGGTGGCGATCAAAAACTGGCACTGGAACCGCTATCTGGTGATGTTTATCCTGTTGTGTATGTTGTGCATCGACGTTTCACTCTTCTCGGCCAACCTGGTGAAAGTGTTCTCGGGCGGCTGGCTGCCGCTGAGCCTGGCACTGGTAATGTTGGTGATCATGACGACCTGGAAAAGCGAACGTTTTCGTCTGCTGCGCCGGATGCATGAACACGGCAACTCGCTGGACGCTATGATTGTCTCGCTTGAGAAGTCGCCGCCGGTACGCGTGCCGGGCACCGCCGTTTATATGTCGCGTGCGCTGAACGTCATTCCTTTTGCCATGCTGCATAACCTCAAGCACAACAAAGTGTTACATGAACGTGTTGTGCTGCTGACCTTACGCACGGAAGATGCGCCTTACGTACATAATGTCCGTCGCGTCTCTATCGAGCAGCTTTCGCCTACTTTTTGGCGCGTGGTCGCGAGCTACGGCTGGCGGGAAACGCCTAACATGGAGGAGATTTTTCATCGCTGCGGGCTGGAAGGCCTGAACTGTCGGATGATGGAAACCTCCTTCTTTATGTCGCATGAATCGCTGATTATCGGTAAGCGTCCGTGGTATCTGAGGCTACGCGGCAAGCTGTTTATGGCGCTACAGCGCAACGCCCTGCGCGCGCCTGACCAGTTTGAAATCCCGCCAAACCGGGTCATTGAGCTGGGCACACAGGTTGAAATCTAAGAAGCCAGGGCCGACCGTTGTCGGCCCTTTCTTTTGGCTTTCACGACAATCCATGTGTTTCTCTGCCTGCCCTGAGAAACATTGCTGGCCTGTAACGGCCTTATTTTCCTGGCAGCACTTTCTGTTTTACCGGTATCCTCAGCCGTCTGACCCGACCAGATGAACATTACTGCCACGTCACCATAACCGCAAAGCCGCCGCCATCGACGTTGGCGCAGCGCATCTGCATGCCATGCAGTCGCGCAATACGGCTAACGATAGATAAGCCCAGGCCACTGCCTGATTTTTCCTGGCCCGGCGGCCGATAAAAGCGTTGCCCCAGGCGATGCAGATCTTCTTCGCTAACGCCAGGACCGTTATCCCTGACGGTAAAACCCTTCTCATTAATACTCAGCCGTACCTCGTTACCAGACAAGCCATAACGCAGGGCGTTTTCTACCAGGTTACGCAGCATCAACGAAAGCAGTAAAGCGTTGCCGCTACGGATCACGGGCAATGACGGCGCTTCCAGCACGATTTCCATCCCGGCCACCTGCGCCTGTGGATAATGATCGATCACCGTTTGCTGAAGCAGCTGACGAACATCCAGACTTTCGGTTGCCAGATCGGCCTTGTTGTCCAGCCTTGAAAGGGTAAGCAGTTGATCCACCAGGCGAGTTGCGCGATCGATACCGAGATCCAGATTTTTTAGCGCGTGGTGGCGTACTTCCTCATCATCGTGGGCTAGCTGTGCCACTTCTGCCTGTACCTTGAGGGCGGCCAGTGGGCTTCTTAACTCATGGGCGGCATCAGAAGTAAAACGCCGTTCGCGCAGCAGCATTTCACTGACGCGCGAGAACAGGGCGTTCAGCTCTGTCAGCAAGGGTTTTACTTCATGGGGCACCCGTTTTTCCACCAGCTGAGTACCGTCATCGGGCGTCCGCAGGCGCAGCTGGTGGGCAATTCTTTTCAGCGGCGTCAGCTCGCGTGTGATCAGCCACAGCAGCAACAGCAGCATGACAGGCAGCGCAATCAGCCAGGGGATCAGGCTGGTCTGGACAATATCGCGGGTCATGTCGTTACGGTATTCCCACTCCTGGCCGACCGCCACCACGTAGTGGTTATCAGGGGTAGACAGCCAGACCATGCGCCATAAATCGTCATCGTCACTGAGCCTGACATCGCTAAAACCGTTGCTCCGGCGATCAAAAAGAAAGTGCTTACCGTTGTCGCCATCATTCATCACCATGCGGCCATCTGCAGTGAAAATGGCAAATGCCAGCGCATCATCATCCTGCTCACCACGATGGTGCTTCAGCAGCTTTTTGGTTTTGGGCAGCGTTAAAGGTGCCTGGCTCAACTGGTTGGGGTCCATGGTCGTCAACCGTTTGGCAAACAGCATCAGCTGGGTATCAAACAGCTGATTGATATTATGCCGCGTCTGCCACCATGAGCCGATACTGGCCACTCCCCAGCAGATGAGCGTCAGCAGAAGAAAGCCCAGCATCAGGCGCAGGCGTAAGCTCAGCCGGTGCATGATAGCGCTCCCAGCGTATAGCCGACACCATGCACGGTACGGATGAAAGTACTGCCCAGCTTTTTACGCAGGTGATGAATATGGACTTCAACGGCGTTGCTGGAGACATCGTCATCCCAGCTGTACAATTTTTCCTCCAGCTGCGCGCGAGTCAATACGCGGCCTGGATTAAGCAAAAACAACTCCAGTAGGGCCAGCTCGCGCGGCTTCAGAGGCAGCGGCTCGTCATTTAACGTTGCGGTATGCGAACCGGACGCCATTGCCACTCCGCCGTGGCGCAATACGGGCTGTAGCTGGCCATGACGACGTCGAATTAATGCCTGTAGCCGGGCGGCAACTTCGCTCAGGGCGAAGGGCTTGCAAAGGTAGTCGTCTGCCCCCTGTTGTAACCCGGCGAGCCGCTGTTCCAGTGCATCCCGTGCAGTCAGGATCAGCACCGGCTCGTCCCGCCCCTGCTGTCGCCAGCCGCGCAAGATAGTCATTCCATCAATACCGGGCAAGCTTAAATCCAGCACCACCGCGTCGTAAGATGCCGCAGAAAGCGCCGCCTGCCCTGTTTTGCCCTCGGTAAACCAGTCAACGCTGAAGCCCAGTTTACCCAATCCTGCTTTAATGCCGTCGCCAATCAGGCGATCGTCTTCAATGACCAATATTCTCATGACGACTTCCTCTGTAATTAACGGTTTTATACGAAAGGCAACGGACGCTGTACAGGCAAAACGTGGAGAAAGAGGTTGTTTTACGGCCCGTCTCGCAAACCATACCTTTGACGAAGCCCCTTAAGATCCTGTTAAGAAAAATTTGGTTAACTGGGTCCTGACACAACGAATCGTGCAGCGAACGCTGCCTTACTCCATGGAATAAAGGTGACTATGATGAAAAAAACTGCCGCTCTGTTAGCCCTCACCGCGCTGGTTTCCGGCCCGCTATTTGCTGCTCAAAACGGGGGCTTTAGTGACCCGACTGCGCCAGCGGCTAACGTGCAGAAAGGCGGATTCAGCGGAGATGAGACCGTGGTTACCGTTAAGCAAGCGCAGGATCTGAAAGATGACGCCTGGGTGACGATGCGCGGTACCATTGAAAAGCGTGTCAGCGATGATGATTATATTTTCCGCGATGCGACCGGCACCATGAAGGTGGATATCGATCATAAGCGCTGGGAAGGCCAGAACGTCACGCCAAAAGATAAAGTCGAAATTCAGGGCGAACTGGATAAGGACTTTAATTCGACCGAGCTGGACGTGAAGAAGATCCACAAGCTGAACTGATGCAGCAGCCCCGGCGCTGCGACAGTTATACCGGCTGTCCGAGCATGCCACTGCTTTGTCTGTGGAAGAGAAAAGCAGTGGGGCTGGCTACGTTCTTAACGCCCGGCCAGCCCCACCCCGCTGAGGCTAGGTCGCCATCGCCGACAGATGCAGGACGGCAGGCGATCGGTCGAAGCGGCGCCAGGCCAGTGCAATATCCGTATTGAGCGTCGCGTCGTCAATGGGACGAAACACCACGCCGGGGTGAGCAATACAACACAGCGATTCCGGCACGATAGCAAAACCGAATCCGGCGGCAACCATGCCGATAGACGAGGAAATTTGCGGTGACTGCTGGCCGGTGTGCGGCTGAAAACCGGCACGCAGGCAGGCGCTGATCACCAACTCATACAGGCTTGGCGCAACTTCACGCGGAAACATGATCAGCGTATCGCCAGATAGCTGCGACAGTGGAATCTGCGTGTTAGTCGCCAGCAGATGACTGGCAGGCAAAGCGACAAGCATCTTCTCGCTGGCTATCACCTTCAGGTTAAACGCCTTACTGCTCTCACAGGGCAGACGAACGAAAGCGGCATCCAGTAATCCCTCCTGTAAATCATGCATCAGCGACGCCATATTTTGCTCACGTGTCAGTATGGTCATTGAGGGATAGCGCGCCTGAAAATCCTTCATTAAGGCAAAAATCTTCGGATGAAAGCCGACCGAGCTGGCAACACCCAGTGAAAGCTTACCTGTCACGCCGCGTGCTATCCCCTTGGCTTTCTCCAGCGCATGACCGGTCAGCTCCAAAATCTGACAGGCATCCTGATAAAAAGCTTCGCCCGCCTCCGTTAATTCCACGCCGCGAGACAACCTTTTTAGCAGCGGCGTACCTATTTCCCGTTCCAGACGCAGGATTTGCTGGCTGAGCGGCGGTTGCGAGATCCCCAGCATTTCTGCAGCGCGCGTAAAGTGACGCGTTTGCGCGACCGCGACAAAATAACGCAGATGGCGGAGTTCCATATTTAATTCGTCTCAAAGTGATGGGCTTTCTATATTGGAATTCATAACTGAATCGAGTCAACATTCAATTAGTAATTCTGAACTGTTCCAGCATAGAGGCATGTTATGAAACATTCTGTAACCGACTGTTTATGTGAGCAACAGCTGGTTTCAACCGTCAGCGCGCTCCGTCAACAAAGACCAGAAAGCGTCATCTATCAAACCTCTCTGATGAGTGCGTTGCTCAGCGGCGTATACGAAGGCAGCGTGACCGTAGCCGACCTGTTGAAAAAGGGTGACTTTGGTCTGGGCACCTTCAACCAGCTTGATGGCGAGCTGATCGCTTTTGACAGCGAGGTCTATCAGCTGCGTTCCGATGGCAGCGCACGGGAAGCCGATCCGCAGCAGAAAACGCCTTTTGCGGTGATGACATTCTTCCAGCCTCAGTACCGGCACCGCTTTTCCGCACCGGCCAGCCGTCAGGCTATTCACGATCTGATCGATAGCCAGGTGACGTCAGACAATCAGTTTTGCGCGCTGCGGATTAACGGTCGTTTTTCTGCCGCCTCCACGCGCACCGTACCTTGCCAGCATCGGCCCTATCGTTCTATGCCGGAAGTGCTTGGTCAGCAGCCTACCTTCCGGTTCAGCCAGCGCGATGGCGTGCTGATCGGTTTCCGGACCCCGCAGTATATGCAAGGCATCAACGTGGCGGGCTACCACGAACATTTCATTACTGACGATCGTCAGGGAGGCGGCCACCTGCTGGATTACCAGCTGGAGGAAGGCGAGCTTACCTTTGGCGAAATCAGCAAGCTTGTTATCGATCTGCCTGGCGACAGTGATTTTCTACAGGCCAATCTGAATCCGGAAAATCTGGATTCCGCCATTCGCGCCGTTGAAAGCTAATTCTGAGGAATCAAGATGAAAAATCCAACCGAAACCGCTCTCTGGCAGCACGGCGCCGATTTGGTCGTGGCGCAGCTGGAAGCTCAGGGCGTAAAACAGGTCTTCGGCATTCCAGGCGCGAAGATCGATAAAATGTTTGATTCGCTGGTGGACTCAACCATCCAGACCATTCCGGTACGCCATGAAGCAAACGCCGCTTTTATGGCTGCTGCGGTGGGGCGCCTGACCGGCAACGCAGGCGTTGCGCTGGTGACTTCCGGACCGGGCTGTTCGAATCTGATCACGGGCATGGCGACCGCCACTAGTGAAGGCGACCCGGTAGTCGCGCTCGGTGGACAGGTGAAGCGTGCCGACAGCGCCAAACAGGTGCATCAGAGTATGGATACCGTGTCGATGTTTCGTCCGGTCACCAAATATGCGGTGGAAGTAACCGATTCTAACGCGCTGGCGGAAGTGGTCTCTAACGCCTTCCGTCATGCTGAACACGGCCGCGGCGGTGGAGCCTTCGTCAGCCTGCCACAGGATATTGTTGACCAGCCCGCTCGTGGCCAGCTGTTGACCAGTAAAGGTCAGCTGCTACTGGGCCCTGCGCCAGATGCGGCCATTGCTGCCGTTGCCGCGCAAATGGCGAAAGCGAAAAACCCGGTCTTGCTGCTGGGACTGATGGCCAGCCAGCCGGCAAACAGCGATGCGATCCATCGCCTGTTGGAACGTAGCCGAATCCCGGTAACCAGTACCTACCAGGCGGCTGGCGCGGTTCGACAGGAGCACTTCTCACGATTCGCAGGCCGCGTCGGGCTATTTAACAATCAGGCGGGCGACCGTCTTCTGCGCGAAGCCGATCTGATTATTACTATCGGCTACAGCCCGGTTGAATACGAACCGGCCATGTGGAACAGCGGTGGTGCCACGCTGGTGCATATCGATGTGCTGCCTTCTGATGCCGATAACCACTATTTGCCTGATGCAGAACTGATTGGTGATATTGCCGCAACTATCGACAGGCTGGCCGAGCGTATTGAGACGCCTTTACAGCTTAGTGCGGGAGCCGCAGCCATTCTGGAAGATCGTCAACAGCAGCGTCAGCTACTGTCGATGCAGGGTAAAAATCTCAACCAGTTCGCGCTGCATCCGCTGCGGATCGTGCGCGCCATGCAGGACATCATCAACAACGACGTTACGCTGACCGTCGATATGGGCAGCTTCCATATCTGGATCGCCCGCTATCTCTATAGCTTCCGTGCTCGTCAGATCATGATCTCCAACGGACAGCAGACAATGGGCGTGGCGCTGCCCTGGGCGATCGGTGCCTGGCTGGTGGATCCGAGCCGCAAAGTGGTGTCGGTATCCGGCGATGGCGGCTTCCTGCAGTCGAGCATGGAGCTGGAAACTGCCGTCAGGCTTAAAGCCAATATTCTGCATATCATCTGGGTTGATGAAGCCTACAACATGGTAGCGATGCAGGAAGAGAAAAAATACCAGCGCGTCTCCGGCGTGAAGTTTGGGCCGGTTGATTTTAAAGCCTATGCGCAGGCATTTGGTGCCGCGGGCTTTGCAGTGGAAAGCGCGGCTGAACTGGAGCCGACACTGCGTAAAGCAATGGATGTTGACGGGCCTGCTGTGGTAGCCGTACCGGTAGATTATGCCGATAACCCGATGCTGATGGGCCAGCTGCATCTGAGCCAGATTCTTTAGTATTCAAGGAGATAATATGAAAACGAAAGTAGCCTTAGTTACAGGTAGCGGTCAGGGTATCGGTAAAGCGATAGCGCTTCGCCTGGCGAAAGACGGTTTTGCCGTGGCGGTAGCGGACTATAACAGCCAGACCGCGCGTCAGGTGGCCGATGAGATTGTCAGCGCAGGCGGTAAAGCAATGGCAATAACGGTAGACGTTTCAAAACGCGACCAGGTGATCGCTGCAGTGGAACAGTCGCGCAAAGAGCTTGGCGGTTTTGACGTCATCGTTAACAACGCCGGTATTGCACCGACCACGCCAATTGAAGAGATTACGGCTGAAATGGTAGATAAAGTCTACGATATCAACGTAAAAGGCGTGATTTGGGGAATGCAGGCCGCGATTCAGGCTTTTAAAGCTGAGGGACACGGCGGCAAAATCATCAATGCCTGCTCGCAGGCTGGCCATGTCGGTAACCCGGAACTGGCAGTCTACAGCTCCAGCAAATTTGCCGTACGCGGCCTGACGCAAACCGCTGCACGCGATCTGGCGGCGTTGGGCATTACCGTCAACGCTTTTTGTCCAGGCATCGTTAAAACGCCGATGTGGGATGAAATAGACCGTCAGGTATCCGAAGCGGCAGGTAAACCGCTGGGCTACGGTACGGCAGAGTTTGCCAAACGTATTACGCTGGGTCGCCTGTCTGAACCAGAAGATGTTTCGGCCTGCGTCTCTTTCCTTGCCGGGCCTGACTCTGACTATATGACCGGTCAGTCACTGCTGATTGATGGCGGAATGGTATTTAACTAATCCCTCTTGACCGCCTTTCCGGGCGGTCTTTTTTTGTCCTGTTTTGATGACCGGGCATTTTTCCTTCCTGTTCTGCCCCTTCAACAACTCTTAACGAAACGTTTCGATAGCGATCACAGTTCCGTAGCATGACGATTGTTTTCCGCCGCCGTTTTTTTACACTCCCGATCAGCGAAACGTTTCGCTCTGGAGTGAAAGATGAAAAAAGGCGCCTTACTGAATTCTGCAATCTCCTCCCTGGTTTCTCGCCTGGGCCATACCGATAGCGTCACGATCGGCGATGCGGGTCTTCCCATTCCTTCCGGGCCAGAACGCATCGACCTCGCGCTGACACCGGGCATCCCAGGCTTTATGCAGGTAGTCGACACCGTGACGAAAGAGATGCAGGTCGAAAGTGCCATCATTGCTGAAGAGATTAAGTCTCATAATCCACGGCTTCATGGCGAACTTTCCACTCTGCTCGAGTTACTGCAGCAACGTCAGGGGAATACCATTGCCGTTCAGTACGTCTCTCATCAACAGTTCAAACAGTTAACACAGCGCAGCCATGCGGTTATTCGCAGCGGGGAATGCTCGCCTTACGCGAACATCATCCTTGGCGCTGGCGTGACCTTCTGAGGCCGTCATGCAACCTTTATTGCAACTACAGGGCATTGAAAAAGCCTTCCCCGGCGTAAAAGCGCTTTCCGGTGCTTCGCTGGCGGTTTACCCCGGCCGCGTGATGGCGCTGGTCGGCGAAAACGGTGCTGGAAAATCGACCATGATGAAGGTCATGACCGGCATCTATGCCCGTGACGCCGGCTCCATTAAATGGCAGGGCGAAGAGGTTAATTTCAGCGGGCCTAAGGCGTCACAGGAAGCGGGCATCGGTATCATTCATCAGGAACTGAATCTTATCCCGCAGCTCAGCGTGGCGGAAAACATCTTTTTAGGCCGCGAATTCGTTAATGCTTTTGGCGGCATCCGCTGGAAAAAGCTTTATGCGGAAGCGGACAAGTTGCTACAGCGGCTGAACCTGCGCTTCAACAGCCATAAACTGGTGGGCGATCTGTCGATTGGCGATCAGCAAATGGTCGAAATTGCCAAGGTGTTGAGCTTTGAGTCAAAAGTCATCGTGATGGATGAGCCTACAGATGCGTTGACCGATACCGAAACGGCCTCGCTGTTTCGCGTTATTCGCGAGCTGAAGGCCCAGGGCTGCGGCATTGTTTATATCTCGCACCGCATGAAAGAGATTTTTGAAATATGCGATGACGTCACGGTGTTTCGCGACGGGCAATTCATTGCCGAAAGAGCGGTCGATACCCTGAATGAAGAGACGTTAATCGAAATGATGGTGGGCCGCAGGCTGGAAGAGCAGTATCCGCGCCTGAACCTCGCGCCGGGAGAAGTCCGCTTAACGGTGGAGAACCTTAGCGGTCCGGGGGTGAACAACGTCAGTTTTTCACTGCGCAAAGGAGAGATCCTGGGCGTAGCGGGACTGATGGGCGCGGGCCGAACCGAATTGATGAAAGTGCTCTACGGCGCTTTTCCACGCAGCGGCGGTAGCGTCACGCTTGATGGGAAAAACGTCACGACGCGCACGCCGGAAGAAGGCCTGCGTAACGGTATCGTTTATATCTCCGAGGATCGCAAACGCGACGGGCTGGTGCTTGGCATGTCGGTAAAAGAAAACATGTCTTTAACCGCACTCGATTACTTCAGTCACGGCGGCGGACGGTTAAAACATGCGGAAGAGCAACTGGCGGTCAGCGATTTTATCAAGCTTTTCAATGTAAAAACGCCGTCAATGCTGCAACCAATCGGACTTTTATCCGGCGGTAATCAGCAGAAAGTCGCTATCGCGCGTGGATTAATGACACGGCCTAAGGTGCTGATTCTGGACGAGCCAACGCGCGGTGTGGACGTAGGCGCCAAGAAAGAGATTTATCAGTTAATCAATCAGTTTAAACAAGAGGGGCTGAGCATCATTCTTGTCTCTTCTGAAATGCCGGAAGTGCTGGGCATGAGCGACCGCGTGCTGGTCATGCACGAAGGCCGCCTGAGCGGCGATTTTCCTATTGAACAGGCCACGCAGGAACGCCTGATGGCGGCGGCGGTCGGTAAGCAACATAGCGCGGAGTTGGTCACACCATGAGTACTCAAACCCTTCAGGCCAGCCGCGGCAAAGCGTGGCTGCTGGAACAAAAATCACTGATTGCGCTGGTGGTACTGATTGCCGTCGTTGCCAGTCAGAGCCCCAATTTCTTTACCCTGAACAATATGTTCAACATTTTGCAGCAGACCTCCGTCAACGCCATTATGGCCGTCGGCATGACGTTGGTGATCCTGACTTCAGGCATCGATCTGTCTGTGGGATCGCTGCTGGCGCTCACTGGCGCGGTAGGCGCTTCACTGGTGGGTCTTGAAGTCAACGCGCTGGTCGCGGTAGCGGCCTCACTGGCATTGGGTGCGTTGATTGGCGGGATAACCGGCACCATCGTCGCCAAAGGTAAAGTACAGGCATTTATCGCCACGCTGGTCATGATGCTACTACTGCGTGGTGCCACCATGGTTTATACCAATGGCAGCCCG
This sequence comes from Erwinia sp., assembly GCF_031978025.1. NCBI lineage: Bacteria > Pseudomonadati > Pseudomonadota > Gammaproteobacteria > Enterobacterales > Erwiniaceae > Erwinia > Erwinia sp. Next base: position 5,061 of record NZ_DALZCD010000051.1, on the reverse strand, counting down.
GTCAATACTGGTTTTAACGATAATGCCGACCTGTTTGGCTGGTTTGGTATCGGACGGCCGCTGGGTATTCCGACGCCGGTCTGGCTGATGGCGCTCACTTTCCTGCTGGCGTGGTACATGCTGCACCATACTCGCCTGGGCCGTTATATCTATGCGTTGGGCGGTAACGAAGCGGCCACTCGTCTCTCCGGGATCAGCGTCAGCCGCGTCAAAATTACGGTGTACGCACTGAGCGGCATGTTGGCCGCACTGGCCGGCACCATTGAAGTTGCACGACTCTCTTCCGCTCAGCCTACAGCAGGCACCGGCTACGAGCTGGACGCCATCGCGGCGGTGGTGCTGGGCGGCACCAGCCTGGCAGGCGGCAAAGGACGCATCATGGGCACGCTGGTCGGCGCGCTGATTCTGGGCTTCCTTAATAATGGTCTGAATCTGCTTGGTGTTTCCTCCTATTACCAGATGATCGTCAAAGCCGTCGTGATCCTGCTGGCGGTGCTGGTCGATAACAAAAAATAACCCTACAGGAATCGAAAATGAAAATGACTAAAATGACGGCGCTGGCTGTACTGCTCGGCGCAACGCTAAGCGCTAACGCAATGGCGAAAGAGACGCTTGCGCTGGTAGTGTCCACGTTGAACAACCCGTTTTTCGTTTCTTTAAAAGAGGGTGCTCAGAAAGAGGCGGACAAGCTGGGCTACAACCTGGTGGTGCTGGATTCGCAGAACAACCCGGCAAAAGAACTGGCCAACGTGCAGGACCTCTCTGTCCGCGGCACAAAATTACTGCTGATTAATCCAACTGATTCCGATGCGGTAGGCAACGCGGTGAAAATGGCGAATCAGGCCAATATCCCGGTTATCACGCTCGACCGCGTGGCTGCTCAGGGTAAAGTTGTTAGCCACGTTGCATCCGACAACCGTCTGGGCGGCAAAATGGCAGGCGACTACATTGCGAAACGCGTAGGCGACAAAGCGAAAATTATTGAGCTGGCCGGAATTGCCGGCACGTCTGCTGCCCGCGAACGCGGCGAAGGTTTTAAAACGGCGGCCGATGCGCATAAATTTGTTATCCTTGCCAGCCAGCCCGCAGATTTTGACCGTACCAAGGGCCTGAACGTGATGCAGAACCTGCTGACCGCTCATCCGGACGTGCAGGCCGTGTTTGCACAGAACGATGAAATGGCATTAGGTGCAATGCGCGCATTGCAAACGGCGGGCAAATCTGATGTGGTAGTAGTCGGCTTCGACGGCACCGCGGACGGCGTAAAAGCCGTACAGGGCGGCAAACTTGCTGCCACCGTGGCGCAGCAGCCGGAGCAAATCGGCGTTATCGGCGTGCAAACGGCTGATAAAGTGCTGAAGGGCCAGCAGGTTCAGGCTATCAATCCCGTTGACCTGAAGCTGGTCACTCAATAAATCAAAGAAAAGCATGGCACGCGCCACCTCTCGCAGGTGGCGCCTTTTTCTGGACGCTCCCATGATTAAAACCGGCAGGCTGGCCGTGCTCGGCAGCATCAACGCAGACCATATTCTTAATCTGACCTCATTCCCTCGTCCCGGCGAAACGGTGATCGGCAAGCAATATCAGATTGCCTTCGGCGGCAAAGGGGCCAATCAGGCCGTCGCGGCCGGACGCAGCGGCGCGAATATCGCTTTTATCGCCTGTGTAGGCGACGACGATATTGGCCAGCGTATTCGTCAGCAGCTGGCGGAAGACAATATTGATATCGCGCCGGTAGACGTAGTCGCTGGCGAATCTACCGGCGTGGCGCTGATTTTCGTTAATGAAGAGGGCGAAAACAGCATTGCCATCCATGCAGGTGCAAACGCTGCTCTGTCGCCCGCTCTGGTCGAGAAGCATCGCCAGATTGTTGAAAACGCAGATGCGCTGCTGATGCAGCTGGAATCGCCGCTTGAAAGTGTGTTCGTGGCCGCAAAAATAGCCCGTCAGCACCATACCAAAGTTATCCTCAACCCTGCGCCGGCCATGCCGCTATCGGACGAGCTGCTGGCGCTGGTGGATATGATTACGCCGAACGAAACCGAAGCGGAAATCCTGACCGGCGTGGCTGTCGCTACTGATGAGGACGCGGCGCGGGCGGCATCAGTGCTGCATGATAAAGGTATTCATACCGTGCTCATTACCTTGGGTAGCCGCGGCGTATGGCTCAGCGAAGCGGGTAAAGGCGAGCGCATCGCCGGATTTAAGGTACAGGCTGTCGATACTATCGCTGCAGGGGACACTTTTAACGGTGCGCTGATGACCTCACTGTTGGAAGGAAAACCCGTGCCGCAGGCCGTGCGCTTTGCCCATGCGGCGGCGGCTATTGCCGTTACACGATCCGGCGCGCAGCCCTCGGTGCCGTGGCGTGAAGAGACCGATCGCTTTTTACAGCAGCAGGAGTAGCTCGTGCCCACTATGAAAGATGTCGCTCGTCTGGCGGGCGTATCGACGTCTACGGTTTCTCATGTTATTAACAAAAACCGCTTCGTCAGCGAGGCGGTACAGAACAAGGTTACCGCGGCGATTACCGCACTGAACTACGCTCCTTCTGCCCTGGCGCGCAGCCTTAAGCTTAATCAGACGCATACTATAGGGATGCTGCTTACCGCCAGCAGTAACCCGTTTTATTCGGAAGTAGTACGCGGGGTAGAAAGAAGCTGCTATGAACGTGGCTACAGCCTGGTACTGTGTAACACTGAAGGTGATGAAGACAGGATGAATCGTAGTCTGGAAACGCTGCTGCAAAAGCGCGTCGACGGATTACTGATCATGTGCACCGAGAGCCATCTTCCCTCTCCTGAAATCCTTAAGCGCTATCCTTCTATTCCTATAGTGATGATGGACTGGTCCCCTTTTGAAGGCGGCAGCGACATTATTCAGGACAATTCGCTGCTGGGCGGCGAAATGGCGACGCGTTTCCTGATCTCGCGTGGCTATACCCGTATTGCCTGCATCGCCGGCCCGCAGGACAAAACGCCGGCTCGTTCACGCCTTAATGGCTTTTATCAGGCCATGAAGCAGGCAGGTCTGGCGGTGCCGAAAAGCTATGTCGTCAGCGGCGACTTTGAATTTCAGGGCGGCTATCACGGCATGAATCAGCTGCTGGCGTTGAATCCACGGCCGCAGGCGGTATTTACCAGTAACGATGCGATGGCCGTAGGCGTTTACCATTCGCTTTACCAGGCGGGACTTTCGGTGCCTGTTGATATGGCAGTGATTGGCTATGACGATATTGAGCTGGCCCGTTATATGACGCCGCCGTTAACGACTATTCATCAGCCCAAGGACGAACTGGGCGAACTGGCTATCGATACGTTACTCCATCGCTTTGCCGATCCCGACGCCAGCCAGCAGCTGCTGGTGCTGACGCCGGAACTGATTGAGCGTGGTTCGGTGGCAGAATGCTAGGTGCGTTTTTTTCGCTTTTCTCTGTCGGCGATCAGATGCCGACCGTCACCAGGCTTCAGCAGCATAAAGACCAGGCCGGAAAGGACGGTTACTCCACCCATCGTCAGGAAAGTAGCATGGAAGTGATCGACAGTCGTGCCGTCAAAATTGCTGTAAAAACGGAGTACCGCAGCACTGACCGCTACGCCAAAACTAATAGCAAGCTGCTGGGTGACGGCCAACATACTATTACCGCTGCTGGCGTTGCTGTCGTTAAGGTCTGCCAGAGTTATAGTATTCATTGCCGTAAACTGAGTGGACATCGCCATCCCCAGCGCAAAGAGTGGCAGCAGCAACAGCGTCAGGCTGGCCGCAGGAGATTGTAACGCGAAGCTGGCAATCAGCACGCCGATGATTACGCTGATACCCGTCAACGTTTTACGGTAACCGAACCACCGTAATACCTGTGTTACCGTCGACTTTGCCAAAATTGAACCTAGTGCGGTAGGTGCCATCATGCAGCCAGCCAACACGGCCGTATAACCAAAGCCAACCTGGAGCATCAGCGGCATCAGGAAAGGAATGGAGCCGGTACCGAGGCGCGAAGCGATATTACCTAAAATGCCGACCGAGAAGGTTCGAGTCTTAAACATAGGAAGGGGAATCAGCGGCATTGGATGACGGCGTGCGTGCACTATATAAAGAAGAAGCAGAAGAATACCGCCGCTGGTGACCGCCAGCGCCAGGCTGCTGGCCACTATTTTCTCGCCAAACAGTTCAATGCCGCTGGATAGCAGCACCAACCCAATACCAAACAGCACAAAGCCGGTAAAATCGAAGCGGCGTTTCGGCGTGGTAAAATCCGGCATATATTTGCGGGCATAGAAGATGCCGAGAATACCCACCGGAATATTAATCAGGAAGATCCAGTGCCAGCTCGCCCAGGTCACCAACACGCCGCCAAGCAGGGGGCCGAGAACCGGACCGACCAGCCCTGGCATAGTCACGAAATTCAGCACGGGCAATAGCTCACTACGTGGATAGGCTCTCAGCAGCGCCAGCCTGGCGACGGGCATCATCATTGCGCCGCCAATCCCCTGCACTATTCGGAACAGAACCAGCATGGTCAGGGAGCTGGAAAGCGCGCACGCCAGTGAACCCAGCGTAAATAAAGAAACAGCAGCGATGAAGACCTTCCTGGTGCCAAAGCGATCCGCCAGCCAGCCGCTGACCGGGATCAGCATAGCGACAGTCAGGGTGTAGCTGATAACAGCGGATTGCATAGCGAGGGGCGAACGGTTAAGGCTTAAGGCGATGGCGGGAAGAGCGGTGTTCAATATCGTGGCATCCAGCGCCTGCATAAAGAAAGCCATAGCGGCGATCCACGGGAGTCCGGCCATACTGCGCGCGGATTTTATCATTGGGCATCCTTCTCAGTCGTTATTACCGACAGGAAAATCCTGCGAAGTAGAAAGAATAGCATCGGCAAGCATGTCACCGTGATGGATATAAAGGAGAATTTAACGTTGATTTGTTGGTTATATAGCCACAATAAGTGTGTTAATTGTTCGTTTGTTGAAAAAAGAAACGGTCGGAAGTTTTTTTTGCAGAAACGCTTGTCAGCCGTCAGAAACTCCCTATAATGCGCCTCCACTGACACGGAACAACGAC
>NZ_DALZCD010000050.1:0-19589 GCF_031978025.1 Erwinia sp. | reverse complement strand
TGACCATGCCTTGATGCGTGAAGGCCTGAAGCAGATATTTGCGCTTGATGACCATATCACCGTGGTGGGCGAAGCAGGCGACGGCGGCCAGGTGCTGGAAAGGTTACGCCTGGGCGGCCTTGATCTGCTGCTGCTGGATATTTCTATGCCCGGTATCAGTGGCGAAGATTTAATTAACCGCATTCGCTCGCAGTATGAAGACCTGCCTATTCTTGTGTTGAGTATGTTTAACGAACCGCAAATCGCCCGCCGCGTGCTGAACTGTGGCGCGGGAGGGTACATCACCAAAGATAAAAACCCGGATGCGCTGCTGGCGGCGATCCGCAGCGTGGCGCGCGGTTCGCGCTATATCGACCACGATTTGGCACAGGAAATCGTCTTTGCCGAATACCAGAACGGCAATCGCGCGTTGCACGAGACGCTGACAACGCGCGAACGCCAAATCTTGCTGATGCTGGCGCACGGCGAAACCATTAACGCTATTGCCGAAGCGCTGGCCATCAGCAATAAAACGGTCAGCACCTATAAGTCGCGCATGATGGACAAAATGCAGTTCGGCAGCAATGCCGACATTGTCAGGTATGCGATCAGCCACCGCCTGGTACAGTAGCCTCGGGCGTTTCTGTTGCTTCCACAGGTGGCTCTGCCGCCTGTGGTTTCTCCGGTTGCCAGGCACGGTGATGGCGCTTACTCACCAAAAAGATCGGCGTGGCGATAAACAGCAGCAGGCTGCCTGCCATGCCGCACACCAGCAAACTGATGCCGCCCGGCCAGCCCGCGCCGGAAGTTAAGCCGGCCACGACCAGAGACAGGATAAAAAAGAAGGAAAGCGTCAGGCTGACCGGCCAGATATTGGTGATATCCATGTCGCTGAGCGCCATTTTTACCGGTTTCACCGACCGCTTTTCTGCCTCTTTTTCAGCCCGGATCCTGCCTTTTACCGCTTCCAGATCGATACCCGGAGCAATAAAGTCGCCCAGCGGCTGCGGATGGTGTAGCTCATCAAAGACGCGTGTGATAGGAGGGAAAGTCAGCGGCCAGCTGCCGCTGTGCACGCCATAAGCCGCCAGGGCGGGCAAAGTAATACGCGGCAGGTGCACGGGTTGCAGATAGCGATTGTTATAAACTACCCAGCTCTGACGCGTTTCACCCCGCATGACATGGTAAAGCCGGAAGCGATCCGCTGGCGGGTAATGCAAATGGCTGACGCGTGCGCGTATTGAAGGAATATGGTGATAACGACAATAGTTCACCCTGCCCTGTCCCTGTGCAGCCAGCAATACGCCCAATGCAGGCAAAAAATACCAGGACGTGCCGTCTGCCGCGAACGGGCCATTGAGGTGTTCGAGGAATCTCGCTTCGCTGCTGCCGTTCAGGTGTTCAGGCCACCAGCGCCAGCTGCGCCCGATTACGCGTTCGGTTGGCACATTAAATACGCCCATCGGCTCGGTTTGTGCAGGCAAAATGGCAAAAGGAAAAATTTTGCTGAAGAAGGTCAGCGCATCATCTGCCCCGTCCCATTCCCCACCCGCTTCCAGGCCATGCAGGTTTGAAGTCAGCTCCGCCCAGCCGTTTTTACCCAACAGGTCAACCTGATATTTAGTCTCTGCCAGCCTTTTACCCAGCCGCAGAATAGAAGACGGAATACCGTCCAGCGGCAGATCGGGCGCCTGGAAAGCGTCCTCTGTTTGTTCTTCCATACTGTAGTCATCCCCAAAGGCGAGTCATCGCCCATTTGGTCAAATAAAAATGAAGTCGCGAGGCTGAACAGAAAAGGTCAGACAGACAGCCGACAGCAGCCACGCCAAAATAATTTGGCTTAAGTTAAAAATACGCGTTAATTCAAAGGATTATACTTACCAGCCCGCTTATCTGGCAACCTGTGAAATAAGCCATAGCAAGAAAAGATGTAAAATTTTTCGGGTTCAGAAAATAGTCTTTAAAAAAGAAAAGGTAAGCGTAGACGGTTAATTCGCAATTAAAATAGCGGGTTCAAAAAAATGCAGCGATTCGGCAGAACAGCCAGGCTTAAGCTAAATTAGCGCTAAATATCTTTTGTTTTGCACGTAGGCAGAGCCTCTGCAGAGACTGAAAGCGGGAGGGCTCACCAGTCATCCTGCCTTTTTCCAGGCATTTTCCTTGTTACGCGTCATTATTCAAAATTAACCCTCGCTCCCCGCTGCGGCTAAAAAGCGCTTATTCACTCCTGACGAACAAGTTGGGAAGCATAAAGTTAACCCGCGCCCACCTCATTACGCCAGTGGCCTCGTGCATCAACGCGGCCAGACGCAGGGAAAAGCAGAGGGCAAAAGTGAATCATTTCAGCTTGCGGGACGGTTGTTGCGGCGGGAAGCCAGGCTCAGGAGAAAGCGCGGAAGTAAAAATAGCCAAACCTGATAATGTGGATAACATCAAAAGCCCTTGATACCACGAGGGAGATCAGGGAGAGGCGTGACGACATTAGTCAGTCAAATATCGACCTGGGTCTGGCCATACTTTGCCTGCCCGTGCCGTTAGCCGAAATCGCAGCGAGGTCTGTTTTGGCCCCGCTGCGACTTTACCCTGCTGCTAAATGCAGCGCTTAAAGCGCCATCTGTAACAGCAGGCAGCCTGCCAGGCCGCACAGGGCAATAATGGTTTCCAGTACTGACCAGGAGCGCAGCGTTTCCCCGATACTGAGGTTAAAGTATTCTTTGAACAGCCAGAATCCCGGATCGTTCACGTGGGAGAAAATCACGCTGCCTGAGCCTACCGCGATGACCATCAGCTCCGGGCTGACGCCTGTGGTGACAATAATCGGCGCGACAATACCGCCTGCGGTAATCGCGGCAACCGTGGCTGAACCCAGCGCCAGACGCAGCGCAGCAGCGATGGACCAGGCCATCAGGATAGGCGATACCGTACTGCCCTCCATCAGGCTGGCAATATATTTGTCCACGCCGCTGTCGACCAGCACCTGCTTAAAGGCACCGCCCCCGCCGATAATCAGCAGCATCATGGCAATAATTTTAATCGACTCGCCCAGCGTGTCGGTAATCTGCGCCATGGTACGGCCACGATTCAGTCCGAACGTAAAAATGGCAATCAGTACTGCTATCAGGGTCGCCATAATCGGATCGCCGAAAAACTCCGCATACGGCAGTAAGGCATGCCCCTTTGGCAACGCCATTTCCGCCACGGCGCGTACGGCCATCAGCACTACCGGCACCAGCGCGGTCCAGACGCTGACGGCAAAAGTCGGCATCTCGGCTTCGGCAAAGCTTTTTGGGTTATACAAGCCCTGCGGAACCGGCTTATCAATGCCTTTTAAAAAGCGCGCAAATACCGGCCCGGCCAGGATCACCGTCGGGATACCCAACAGCGTGCCATACAGCAGCGTTTTACCCATATCGGCATGGAACAGCGTGGCGATGGCCGTCGGGCCAGGATGCGGCGGCAGAAAACCATGCGTCACCGAAAGCGAAGCCGCCATCGGTACGCCGACAAACAGCAGCGGTACACGGGCGGCAGCGGCAATTGACAGCACCAGCGGCAGCAGCAGGACGAAGCCCACTTCATAAAACAGCGCGAACCCTACGGTAAAGCCGGTCAGCACGACGGCCCACTGGATATGATCCTTGCCGAACTTATTGATGAGCGTGGTGGCGATACGCTGCGCACCGCCGCAGTCTGCCAGCAGTTTCCCCAGCATGGCGCCAAAACCCATAATCAGCGCCAGGCTACCCAACGTGCCGCCCACGCCAGCTTTTATCGAGGCGATAACTTTATTAACGGGCATGCCCTGCATAACGCCGACCGCCAGCGCTACCAGGATCAGAGCGATAAAACCGTTCAGTTTGAAACGGACCATCAACAGCAGCAGCAGCGCTACGCCGATGACGACAAAAAGTATTGGCATGATGTTTCTCCGGCAGCCTGTAGGCCGCTTCTGTTTTTCTGCCGGATGCGGCAGGCGTAAGTAGGGAACAACACAGCAGGGGGTGACCCGCTGCTGGCATGTTAACGGTAACATGGCGCAACTAAAACGGGCTGTGCCAGAGGAATTTACAATTTGAGATGAAGATCAAACTTTTGTTACCGGCGTTTTTTACTTGCTGTTAACCATTAAGCGCGGCAGGCCGCCGCTCTGGAAAGCGGGCTTCCGCTAAAAACTACTTTTTTATCAGCATACTGACGCCGGCCGCGCCGAAAAAGAGCGCAAATGTGCCCTCAAGCGGACGTCGGGCTTTCAGGTAAACCCGTGCGGCCGTAGTGGTAGAAAAAAGCAGTGCATAGCCGCCAAATACCCCTGCTCCCAGCAAAGCGCAGCCGCCGATAATCAGCGGCAAAGTGGTAACAGGTGCGTGCGGATGCATCCCCAGAGAAAGAATTGCCAGCCAGACCAGCACGGCTTTTGAGTTTGCCAGATGCAGCAGGATTCCCCGGCGCCATAATGTGGCAAGTGATGCTTCGTTCACCGTATTTTCTGTCAGGGAACCTGCGCCTTTTTGTGCCGCGCTGCGGGCCGCTTTACCTGCCAGCCACAGGAGATAACCCGCGCCAATAAACTTGATTGCAATCAGCGCTTTCGACCAGGCGAGCAGGAGCGTGCTTATGCCACACGCTGCCAGTATCGCCCAGCACAGCGACCCACTGACAACCCCAGCCGCCAGTGCCAGCGCGGGCCGCCTGCCCTGTCGCATCGCCACGCTGATAATGGCCAGGTTGCTGGGGCCGGGACTCAGCGTGCCCAGCAGATAAGCCAGGTACACTGGCCATAATGTTGATAATTCCGCCATCATTTTCTTTTTTCCGCAGCAAATCCATACGCACACTTTTTCGCCATTACGTTTGACCTGCAACAAAAAAATTTGAGTTAATGAGAGAGATTATGTAACAAGATAATTCACGATGCATCAAAGTGCGTCTTTCTGGTTTAACATTTACATTGCTTTGCGCAAGAGAGGATTGTCCTGGGTTACTGTCTGCCGGGCGATAACAAACTTTTATGCAATTTTTAAATCTCAGAAACCCTACTGGCAACATAAAAATAACATTACCTTCTACAGGGATGTTAATCAGCCGTTTAATTTCCAATTTGTGCGTTTATTCGCGGGATTGATATTCTGTTAAGTTTCTGTGCTAAGGGCTATTATAAATAAAAAGATTAATGCGCTGTTTATTGGGGCCGGCGTCAAAAAACCGTGAAAACGTTCTCACGCGCCGAAAAGCACATTATTTTTACATAAATGTAGCAACAGGTAATTATAGTTTAACACTATGAGTCAATAATTTAACGTGGCGGTGAAACAATTCATCGCAAAGATCCATGCTGTTATATCTGAGATTCCGATTACTGTTGCTACTCCTTCTCCCGATTTGGTCTCAGGATCAAACTTCGTTGAAATAACCGTATAAACACGGACTGCCTGGCAGCTCTATTGTTAACGTGCGGTAAATAAAAAAGAAAGGCAGTTTATGTCAGATCGAGGTCAGCAATGTTTGGATTAGATGCGTTCCACCTGGCGAGGATACAGTTCGCGTTTACCGTTTCCTTCCACATTATCTTCCCGGCCATCACCATCGGGCTCGCCAGCTTTTTGGCGGTGCTGGAAGGTCTGTGGCTGAAAACGAAAAACGAAGATTATCGCGACCTGTATCACTTCTGGTCGAAAATCTTCGCCGTTAACTTTGGTATGGGCGTGGTGTCCGGCCTGGTGATGGCGTACCAGTTCGGCACTAACTGGAGCGGCTTCTCGCAGTTTGCAGGGAGCATCACCGGTCCGTTGCTGACCTATGAAGTGCTTACCGCGTTCTTCCTGGAAGCGGGCTTCCTGGGCGTGATGCTGTTTGGCTGGAACCGCGTGGGTCCGGGCCTGCACTTCTTTGCGACCTGCATGGTGGCACTGGGCACCATTATCTCTACTTTCTGGATCCTCGCCTCTAACAGCTGGATGCAAACCCCGCAGGGCTATGCGATTCAGGATGGGCTGGTGGTACCGGTAGACTGGTTCAAGATTGTCTTTAACCCGTCCTTCCCGTTCCGACTGCTACATATGTCCACGGCGGCTTTCCTGGCGAGCGCCTTCTTTGTGGGCTCCTCTGCGGCCTGGCATTTACTGCGTAAGAACGATACGCCGGCCATCCGTAAAATGCTCTCTATGGCCCTGTGGATGGCGCTGATTGTTTCGCCAATTCAGGCCGTATTGGGCGACGCCCACGGTCTGAATACGCTTGAGCATCAGCCGGCAAAAATTGCCGCAATTGAAGGCCACTGGGAAAACCCACCGGGTGAACCCACTCCGCTGATCCTGTTCGGTATTCCGGATATGGAGCACGAGAGAACCAAATACGCAGTGGAAATTCCTTATCTGGGCAGCCTGATCCTGACGCACAGCCTGGACAAACAGGTACCAGCGTTGAAGACCTTCCCGAAAGAAGATCGTCCTGACTCGCTGATCGTGTTCTGGTCATTCCGCGTAATGGCCGGTCTGGGCATGCTGATGATCACGCTGGGCGTGGTTAGCCTGTGGTTGCGTTATCGTAAGCGCCTTTATACCTCACGTCCGTTCCTGTGGTTCGCCCTGCTGATGGGGCCTTCCGGCCTGATCGCACTGCTGGCGGGCTGGTTCACAACGGAAATTGGCCGTCAGCCGTGGGTGGTCTATGGCCTGCTGCGTACCAAAGACGCGGTATCGGCACACGGCGAAATGCACATGAGCATCAGCCTGATCGCCTTTATTTTGGTTTATTCGTCGGTGTTCGGCGTAGGCTATATCTATCTGTTTAACCTGATCAAGAAAGGGCCAAAACAGGGCGAAGGCCATGATGAACCAGAAGGCGGCCCGGGTACACGTCATACGCAGGCACGTCCTCTGTCTGCCGTGAAAGAAAAGTTAAACGCGCCGGAAAAGGATAAATAAAGTGGGCATTGATACTTCTATTATCTGGTTCACCATCATCGTCTTCTCGACGCTGATGTATATCGTGATGGACGGATTCGATCTGGGTATCGGTATTCTGTTTCCGTTCAATAAAGATGCTGGCGAGCGCGACATGATGGTGAATACCGTCGCGCCGGTCTGGGACGGTAACGAAACCTGGCTGGTGCTGGGCGGTGCGGCGCTGTATGGCGCCTTCCCGCTGGCCTATGCGGTGATTCTGGATGCGCTTTCTATCCCGCTTACGCTGATGCTGATTGGGTTGATCTTCCGCGGCGTGGCTTTTGAATTCCGCTTTAAGGCGACAGAAGTCCACCGTCCGTTCTGGGACAAGTCCTTTATCTTTGGTTCGTTCCTGGCGACCTTCAGCCAGGGCGTGGTGCTGGGCACCTTTATCAACGGTTTCGAAGTGACCAACCGCGCCTACAGCGGCCCGGAGCTGCTGTGGCTGACGCCGTTCTCGCTGTTCTGTGGTCTGGGTCTGGTCGTGGCGTACGCGCTGCTGGGCAGCACCTGGCTTATCATGAAAACCGAAAACGAGCTGCATCGCAAAATGACCGCGATTACCAAGCCCCTGCTGCTGCTGCTGCTGGTGATTATCGCTATCGTCAGCGTGTGGACGCCGCTGGAGCATGCCGACATTATGCATCGCTGGTTTACGTTGCCTAACCTGTTCTGGTTCCTGCCGGTACCGGTGCTGGTGCTGGTAGCTTCCCTGGCGTTGCTGCGTGCTTTGAAACGTCATGCGCACTACTCGCCGTTCCTGCTGACGCTGGCGCTGGTTTTCCTGGGCTTTACCGGACTGGGGATTAGCGTGTGGCCAAACATTATTCCGCCACACATCACCATCTGGATGGCAGCCTCACCGCCGCAGAGCCAGGGCTTCATGCTGGTTGGCGGCCTGTTGATTATCCCGGTTATCCTGTTCTATACCTTCTGGAGCTACTACGTGTTCCGCGGCAAGATCAAACCGGAAGAGCATTACCATTAATAACGGTTTATCGGAGGATAGTATGGTTGAAACTCAGCAAGTGCCTAAGCTCCCGGTGTGGAAACGTCTCCTGTGGCTGGCCGTCATTTATGCAGGTAGTGTCCTGGCGCTTGGCGTTGTGGCGACGCTGTTTCGCTTTATGATGACCGCAGCTGGCATGAAGTCACACTGATACTCTGATTGCCGGTTGTTTAAAAGCCCACGCCTGCCGTGGGCTTTTTTATGGGCGGCGTTCCGTGCAGGCCAGGTTAAGAATTCTCCGAGCCGTTTGCTGCTTTTTCTTTACATCATTCATAAATTTACACACAACCGCAGCGGCAAGCCTGTGCTGATGGTCTATGCTTTAATTTCTCATGAGGAAATCATGTCATCAAGAAGGAGGCACTATGAGTCTACTAGATAAAGCTAACGATAAAGCCGAAGAAGCGCTGGGCAAAGGCCAGGAGCAGTTTGGTAAGGCTGCCGAGTCTCCGGAGCATGAGTTTAAGGGCAAAGTTCGCCAGGGCGCAGCTAAAGCTTCGTACGCCGTTGACGATGCGATTGACTGCGTGAAGACTAAAACGCAGGACGCCCCTTTCGTTTCGCTGGCGATTGCCGCGGGCGTGGGCTTCCTTGCCGCGAAGATTTTTGGTCGCCGCTAGTCGCGTAACGTGACTGCATGAGGGCCGGTTATCCGGCCTTTTTTTTGCCTGTTAATCCGCCACGCCGTTTGATTTTTATCCCGCCCCTGCCCGCCCCCCCTGTGTAAACCGTGATCTGCACCGCTTTTTAGCAAAACTAAAACATATTCAGCACTATTTATAACAATATTATTCCAAATTAGTGCTTTCATTCTGCCGAACAGGCCATCGCTCCCGTCTTTAGTCAGCCGTTTCCTCGTTACTGTACGCATTGTGCCGGAGATAATGCTGATAAAAGCATGATGGCCGCGACCGCGTTTCCGCCCTTGGAGACGCAGCGCTATCACTAAAACAGGGTTTCCCATTATGAAAAGCGAATCCACCTTGAAAAGAACAGTGGCGTTCTGTGGTGTTGGATTACTGCTGGCCTCCGGCCAGGCGCTGGCGGACTACGCACCGCTCAGCATCGACTCGCCTTACGCCTTTGGCGACTGGGGCGGCAACCGTAGCCAGCTTGAGCAGGATGGCGTGCAGTTCCAGGTTAACTACACCATGGAATCTGCCAGTAATTTCTCCGGCGGCTATAACCAGTCTACCTCCGCACGCTATACCGATCAGTGGGGCTTCGGCACCACGCTGGATCTGGAAAAGCTGCTTAACTGGACCGATACCCAGTTCCAAGCAACCATCACCAGCCGTAACGGCCAGGATCTGACGCAATATATTAACGATCCGCGTTCTGGCGGTCTTTCCTCCGTGCAGGAAGTATGGGGACGCGGGCAAACCTGGCGTCTGACGCAGTTCTGGCTGAATAAAGGCTTCTTCGACCACACGGTAGAAGTCAAAGCGGGCCGCGTGACCGTGGGCGAGGACTTTGACAGCTGGCCGAGCAAGTTCCAGAACCTGGCATTTGGTGGCGGTCAGGCCGGTAACTGGCGCGGCGATCGCTGGTATAACTGGCCGGTCTCCCAGTGGGGTGGCCGCGTGAAGCTGAACTTCACGCCAGAAGTCTTCCTGCAGGTCGGCTTCTATAACCAGACCGCGTCCAATTACAATACCGGCAACGGTTTCCGGCTGGATGCAGGCCATACCGAAGGCAACCTGGTACCGGTAGAGCTGGGCTGGCAGCCTAAGTTTGGCGCAGAGAACCTGGCCGGCAACTACCGCGTCGGCCTGTATTACTCTTCAGTGAAGGGCGATAACTACAGTTCTTACAGCAACGGTCAGTACGGCGAAGATAACCATGCCTACGGTGGCTATCTGCTGTTACAGCAACAGTTGACAACGATGGGCGGCGATAACAAGCGCGGTCTGAGCATTGTGGCCCAGGGCGTGATGAACGATCACAAAACCTCTAAAACCGATAATTACCAGTCGCTGGCGTTGGTCTGGACCGGGCCGTTTGATGCCCGTACGGAAGATGAAATCGGTATCGGCGCGGCGCGTATTCACGTCAATGATGACTACGGCAAAATGCTGCGCCAGACTAACCGGGAAAACGGCGTCAACGATTATGACAATCCAACCTATCTGCCCATTCAGAGCGGTTCGGAATACAACTATGAGATTTACTACAACGCTCACGTAACTAACTGGATGAACCTGCGTCCTAACCTGCAATATGTTGCTTCACCGGGTGCAGTCAGTGAAGTCAAAGACGCCTTTATTGGCGGCGTGACGGCAACCATTAACTTCTGATGGTCAGGCGGGCCCTGGTGCCCGCCTTACGCCTTCCCTTCTTTCAGCTGCGCCCGCGCGGTAAAAAAGCGCCGGTAAGCCAGCCAAGCCGCCATAATCGTGGCGACGCTCGCCGTACCCAACAGCATAAACGTCACCATAATCTGATATTTAATCGCTTTTATCGGATCGATACCGGCAAAGATCAACCCGGACATCATCCCCGGCAGGCTCACCAGGCCCACGGTTTTCGCCGCATCCACGGTGGGGATCATTGCCGCACGAATACTGTCGCGAACCAACTTTGCCGAGGCCGTTTTTACCGGCGCCCCAAGACTGAGCATTTCCAGAATTTGCTGGCGGTTATCGCTAAAGCGCTGGTTCAGATTGCTGTAGCACAGCCCAACGGCCACCATCGCATTACCGGCTATCATGCCGGTGATCGGGATAACCTGCATCGGGACAAAGGCAATCGCTTTACTCAACAGCAGGACGACCAGCGTCAGCGTGGTGCTAAAAGTAATGGTGACAAATGAAAGCATAAAAGCGTTATCGATATTACGGCTGCGCTTACGGGCATTCAGCGCGGCGTTGACGCAAATAAACAGCACCATCGTGGCGGTGAGCCAGCCGTTAGCCATATTGAATATATATTTCAGCACGTAGCCAACCGCGATCAGTTGCACCACGGCCCGCGTAATGCTCCAGAGAATATCCTTCTCCAGCCCCAGCTTCTCTTTCTTACTGACCACCAGCGCCACCAGCACCAGTGCCAGCGCTAACAGCAGCGATTCGTTGGTAATATTATGCTGGCTCATTTTCGCTCCTGGCAGGGGCAGTCAGGGTGAGTAGCCGCGGCGCCCGTTCGATTTCCATTTTATCGTGCGTGATCCAAATAACCGCCGTGCCCTGCTGTTTTGCCATATCGTCAATCAGCTCGCCTATTCCCTGCTTATTTTCTTCGTCCAGCGCGCTGGTAATCTCGTCCAGTAGCAGGATAGCCGGCAGAAACTGCAGATTGCGCAGTAAGGCCACCCGCAGCTTTTCGCCGCCGGAAAGCAGGCTGATGTTTTTATCCAGCAGATCGCCCGGCAGGCGGACTTTTTCCAACCAGCGTCGCAGCAGAGCGGGATCTGCTTTCTGCTGCCGGATATGCCAGGGTAGCGCAAGATTATCCCATACCGTTTCACCAAACAGCGTCGGTGACTGGAAGCAGTAAGAAACCTCACGGCGATACTGTTCCGGCTTAAGGTTCGCGACAGGATCGCCCTTATACATCAGGGTGCCGGTTGTGGGTTCCAGCAGTGAGGCGATAATCTTTAACAGCGTACTTTTACCGCTGCCGGAAGGGCCAGTCAGGTAGAGCTGTTCCCCTGCGTTCAGCTGGAACGAGACGGGAGCAAGCAGCCCGGTCTGGTGTGGGCTATAGCTGATATGATGCACATCGAGTAAAGGTGTTAAAGCGGGCATGGTCGGCCTGAAAGGGGCGGCTCAGGCCGCCCGAACGGATTATTGCTGAGTGGCGGAATAGCTGAGCACAACGGGCGCATCCGGCAGTTTAGTGAAACGCGTAATGATTTGATGGAAATCCGCGACAGGATCCATCTTGCTAAACGACTGCGGATAAAGATCGCGCGCCAGAATTTCCATCCCGATAATATTATAAGGATGATTATAGAAATGATGATAAACCCCATACGCCCTGCCCTGCTGCACCGGCGCAATCTGCTGTAATCCGTTGCGATTAACCAGCGTGGTAAAGGTCGCTTTCACGTCCTGGGTCGAGGCATTGTAACCAAACGGCAGCACGTTTTTATTTGGCCGTTTCGAACCGGACATAATATAAACGTCTGGCTTCATGGCAATAATCTTCTCCAGCGCCACAAAGCCTGACGATCCCGGCAGCAGCGTCGAGCCAATATTTTTACCGCCAACGGCTTCTACCAGGCCGCCCCAGCCGTTATGACCGTGCGTAAAGCAGCAGCTGTCCGAGTTACCGGCAATAGGCTCGATAAAGACCGTGGGTTTTTTAGCAATTTTGCCGATGGTTTGCTGCATGGCATCCAGATGCTGCTGGTAAAAGTCCGTATAGGCTTTTGCACGCTGCTCCTGATTCAGCACTTTGCCCAACAGCGTAATGCTGTTAGCCGTGTTCTGTACCGGATGCAGCTCATAATCGATAAACATAACCGGAATATGCAGGCGCTGAAGCGTAGCCAGCACGCCGGTTTGCTCCAGCGCCGCTTTGCCGCGCAGCTGGGCAATCATCAGATCCGGCTGTTGGGCCACCACGCTTTCCAGATCCACCTGTCCCTGATCGTTGAAGCCCATATCGATGATCTTAGCCGCTTCCGGCCAGGTTTTACTCAGTAACGCCCAGGTTTGCGGGTCCTGCTTTTTCGGCAGATTGTTCCAGGCCACCACGCGACGGAAGGGATTTTCACGGTCAAGCAGGGCCAGCGCCATAATATCGCGACCATCCTGCAAAATGATGTGCTGCGGCTCTTTGCGCAGGGTGATGGTTTGATTATCCATGTCGGTAATCTGCAACGGATAAGTAGTTGCGGCGGCACCCGCAGAAACAGTCAGGGAAGCCAGTAAAAGCCAGCGGCGAATCATGCCATCTCTCCTTCAAAAAATAAGCGAGGCTGACTATACCGTTTACCGACCAGCCTGTCTTTTCATTTGGCGGGCTTTGTCTTTTGTGGCCAGCCAATCAGCAGCAGGCCGCCGAGGATGAGCAAAACGCCCAGCAGTTTTCCCCAGCGAAAAGTCTCATTAAAAGCAGGCAGAAACAGCGCTGCGCACCAGACCAGCACATAACTGATGCTCAGCAGCGGATAAATTTTGCTGAGCGCTATTCGTCTTAGCGCCAGTAACCAGCAGAGCATAGAGAGCGCATAGGCCAGTAGGCCAGCTGCCAGCCCCCATGCACCGGGCGGCAAAGCCCGTAATGCGGAGAAAAAGGCGGCGGCGTCACTGGCGGCGGGTAAAGTGACCAGCGACCAGCGCATCAGCAGCTGCGCCGCGCTGACCAACAAAATACTGCATACAGCCAGTAGCAGGCCCATCAGGCGTAGATCCCCATGACGGCCACACCGGCAACTATCATCAAGACGCCCAGCCAGTGGCGAAGCGGTACGACTTCCTGCCACAACCAGCGAGCTGCCAGCACAATAAAAATAAAATTCAGGCTCAGCATGGGATACGCCACGCCGACCGGCACCAGCTGCAACACCCGCAGCCAGACCAGCATGGCACAGCCGAGCAGCAGCACGCTCAACCCAAGCCAAAACAGCAGGTGCCTTTTCCCCTTTAGCAGGCCATGCTGGGCGGCCTGCTTCTGACAAAGCTGTCCGGCGCAGCTCAGCAGGCTGCTGAACAGGATCAGCAGCGTACTCATGGCTGCTGGCTATATTGGTAGATAACTAACCGGCCGCGCTGGTAGCGGGTATCGGCCTGCGGCACTTCGGCATCCGTATTTTCATTATTGCGCGACATCACCATTACCAGCGTCACGCTGCCTTCACGACGGTGCTGCGCCAGCCACGCGGCAAAATCTTCCTGAGGGATAAACTTCCCTCGGGCATCTGCATAACGGAGACCGTACTGTACTTCGCCCGGCTGCTCATAAAGCAGGATATCGCTGCGCTGCAGTTCCCAGGCAAGGCCGGACGCGAGGCCGGGATTGTTCGCCAGCACGTAACGGCTTGGCGCTATCTGGCTTTTCATATCGCGAATGAATACCTGCGGCTGTTTGGCATCGCGGATCCTGTCGGGAATGACCATGCCGAACAGCAGCGCCAGCGCCAACGGCGCACAGGCCGCCCATGCCCAGCGCTGTGACGGCGCAGACAGAGTTACCAGCCCGCAGCCCGCCCAGAACAGAAAAATCACGGCGGCCAGCACCGCTTTTAGCTGTTCATGTGCGGCAAAAAGTGGATGCTTCGCCACGCCCCAGGGAGCCAGAAAAACCACCACTACCAGCGTACAAAGCAGGCCAAACGCCAGGTTTATCCAGCCGTTAAGACGCAGTGCCCTGCCGTTTACTCTTGCCAGGCGCACGGCCTCTCTGGCCATCAACGCCGCCAGCGGTGCGAAGCATGGCAAAATATAGGTGAGCAACTTGCCTTTCGCTACGCTGAAAAACAGCAGCGGCATGATTAGCCAGCTCAGTAAATAAAGGGCGCCCGCCTCCTGTCGGCGCGCCTGCCAGCCGCCGCGCAGGGCGCCGGGCAGCAGGGCCAGCCAGGGGAGGCTACCTGCTAACACTACCGGCAGGTAATACCAGAACGGCGCCTTGTGCTGTGCATTTTCTTCAGCAAACCGTTGGATATGTTCGACCCAGAAAAAATAGTGCCAAAAATCGGGTTCGCGCTGCGCGATAGCTATAGCCCAGGGCGCGGTAATGACCACTGCCCCCGCCACGGCCAGCCCGGCCCAGGCTACCGTCTCTTTCAGACGCTGCTGATAAAGGATCCACGGCAGAAGCGCCACCACCGGCACGGCGAGCGCCAGAAAACCTTTGGTCATCAGCCCCATTCCGCAGGCGCCTCCAACCAGCAGCCAGGCTATCGCTTTTTTGACGCTCGTGGGGGCTTCCATTGCCAGCCAGCAGGCGCACATCGTTGCCACCAGCCATAGCGTAATCGCGGGATCGAGTACGGCATAAGTCCCGACGCCATAGACCAACAGGCTGGTAAGAAAGATCGTGCTCGCCATCCGCGCCGTGGTGCGATCGCGCCAGATCCGTAGCGTAAGCCAGTACAGCAACAGTGCCGTCAGCGTGATCGAGAAGACCGAGCCAAACCGCACGCCAAAGTTGTTATGGCCAAAGATCAGCTGGCTGAGGTTATTAATCCAGTAGCCCATGACCGGTTTTTCAAAATAGCGCAGGTCAAGGAAATGCGGCACCACCCAGCTGCCGGTCGCCAGCATTTCCCGGCTGATTTCCGCATAGCGTGATTCGTCGGGCTGCCAGAGCGCGCGCGAGGTCAGCGGCACCAGATAATACAGGCCAAAAAGCATCAGCAAGAGAACGCCGTTTCTCATCAGTTTCATTACATTATCCCACTGGTTGTTGGCAACCTAACCACCCTTCGCGACCGGGCAGGCTGCCCCTGACAATTTTTCCCATCGGCAGCGTAAAAAGGTCCTCAGGCAATAAGTCGCCTAGTGGACAGAAATGGATTCCTTCCTGCTTTGCCAGCGTCAGCAGCTCGCTGAACATTTTGCTCATGGCTATGCCTTCCACTTCAGCGTGAATGGTATAAACGGGGGTGCCTCTATCCTTTTTAATACGGTCAATAATAAAAGCATTCCACTCCTCCTTTTTGACCGCGGTTCCTGCTACTTCATCCCAGGTTGGCAGCGTGACCGGGATCTGTACCGTCCCCGGCTCGCCATTGGCCAGGCGCGGTAGAAAAGGCGCCGTTCCACGGCAGTCGCTGTTGTAACGAAAATGAAAAGGTTCTTTCGCCTCAACGATACGCTGGTCTGCCCGCCAGCCCGCCACGGCAGAGCAGGTTACCGGCTGCCCGATAATTTCCCGCAGGGCTGCCTCTCCGGCCTGGATTTGCCAGGTCAGCTGCTGCGAAGACCAGACGCCTGCCCAGGTTTGCCAGGCAAAATGATCCCAGGCATGCAGCCCGATCTCATGACGATCCGCGGTCGAGCGCACGATCTCCGCCAGGCCCTTACCGATCTTCCTGCCCGGCCACGCCGTACCCGCCAGTAAAATATCCCAGCCATACAGCGAGGCGGCATCAGAACGCAGCATTTTCCACAGGAATTTCGGTTTTAGCAGGCGCCATAAATGGCGCCCCATATTATCCGGGCCGACGCTGAAGAAAAAACTCGCGCGTATCTGGTGGGCATCGAGAATAGCCAGCAGTTCCGGTACGCCTTTCCGCGTACCGCGCCACGTGTCTACATCAATACGAAGGCCCACTTTTTTCATTTTTGCGCATCCACACCTTCTACCGTGCGTAAAAAGAAGTCCAGCGTGGCGTCAATGGTTTGCTCCATTTTCACTTCCGGGTGCCAGTTCAGGAGGCGGTGCGCGTTGCGGATTGCTGGTTTACGGTGCTCCACATCCTGGTACCCTTTACCGTAATAGCTACTGCTTTCGACTTCGCGGAAGCCGGCAAACGGCGGGAAGCTGTCGCGCAGCGGGTGGCGGTCAAAGCTGGCCAGCAGCTGCTCGGCCAGTTCTTTGATGCTGGCTTCATTATCGGGATTGCCGATATTAATAATCTGCCCGTCGCAGTTGCCGTTTTTATTCTCAATAATGCGGAACAGCGCTTCCACACCGTCGCTGATATCGGTAAAGCAGCGTTTTTGCCTGCCGCCATCGATCAGTTTTATCGGCGATCCTTCTACCAGATTAAGAATGAGCTGGGTAATGGCGCGCGAGCTGCCGATACGGGCCGCATTCAGGTTGTCCAGGCGCGGCCCCATCCAGTTAAACGGTCTGAACAGCGTAAAGCGCAATCCCTCTTTATCGCCGTAAGCCCAGATAACCCTGTCCAGTAACTGCTTGGAGACGGAATAAATCCAACGCTGCTTATTAATCGGTCCGACCACCAGGTTGGAATGATCTTCGTCGAATTTCTCGTCGGTGCACATGCCATACACTTCAGAGGTGGAAGGAAAAATAATACGCTTTTTGTATTTTACGCAGTCACGAATAATCTTCAGGTTCTCTTCGAAATCGAGTTCAAATACCCGCAGAGGATTACGCGTATATTCAATCGGCGTCGCTATAGCGACCAGTGGCAGCACCACGTCGCATTTTTTAATGTGGTATTCAATCCATTCGGAGTGGATGCTGATATCGCCCTCCACAAACTGAAAGCGCGGATGCCCGATAAACCGGCCAATCGCGTCGGAACCGATATCCAGCCCAAAAACGTCAAAGTTCTCATCCTTCAGCAGACGTTCGGTCAAATGGTTGCCAATAAACCCGTTAACGCCAAGGATGAGCACGCGGGTGCGCCGTTTTATTACGGAAACACTCTGGCTGCTTAGCAGCGCGCTTTTTACCAGTCCCAGCGTTTGCGCCAGCTGTGAGCCCTGCATCCAGACGCCGTTTTCGCTCTGGCCCGCCATTATCTCCAGCGCCTGCTCGCCACAGGCCACCACCAGCGGCGCGACGGACAGCACCGTACCGGCTTTGGCGGCAGGCAAATCGTGGCGTACCCGGCTTTTCCACACGATAAATTTCGTCGAGCCTACGTAACCGAACGCGCCCGGCCAGGGATCGGTCACCGCCCGCACCAGGTTATTGAGGGTTTCCGCCGGTTGCGTCCAGTCGATACGTCCATCTTCCGGCTGGCGACGACCGAAACGGCTGGCCTGACTTTCATCCTGAGGCCACTCCGAGGCCTGCCCCTCTTTTAGCAGCGGCAGGCAGTCTGCCAACAGGGCTTGCGCTGCCTCATTCAGCTTGCGGTGCAGCGTCAGCGCGGTCTCTTCTGGTGTAATGCCCACTTTCTTCTGCGCGATAATCGCGCCGGCATCGGCCCGTCCGGTCATGCGGTGCAGCGTTACGCCGGTTTCCGTTTCACCGTTAACCAGAACCCAGTTAAGCGGTGCGCGGCCGCGATATTTCGGCAACAGGGAACCGTGCAGGTTGAACGAACCGACACGAGCACTGTTTAAGATCGCGTCACAAAGCAGGTTGCGATAATAAAAAGAGAAGATGATATCCGGCGCCATTGCCCCGATACGATCGACCCACAGAGGGTGATTAACCTCATCCGGCGCGAAAACCGGGATCCCCTGCTCCGCCGCCAGGCGCGCTACTGAACCAAAAAAATGATTTTCACTCGTGGCGTCGGTATGGGTAAAAATTGCTTCAATTTTATAACCCGCATTAATCAGGGCGTTGATCCCGATACATCCCATATCGTGGTAGGCAAAAACAACTGTCTTCATTCTTTATTATCCTTAACGGGAATCGATGGAGAGGCGTTCACTACACGCTGTACAAAATAACGGGGACGAGCGCGTACATCGTTGTAGATGCGGCCGATATATTCACCCAGCAGCCCCATGCCAACGAACTGAGCACCAATAAAAATGAACAGGACGGCGAACAGCATAAATACACCGTCAGCGGCCCATACCGGACCGAAGAACAGGCGCAGCAAAATCAGTAAAAGCGAAAAAGCGAAGCCAAGCAGCGCAATCATGCTGCCTACCACGCTGAGCATACGCAGTGGCGTGGTGGTCAGGCAGGTGACCAGGTCATACATAAGATTAATCAGGCGCATCAGGCTGTATTTGGAGTCGCCGAACTCACGCTCCGCGTGCAGCACGGGGATTTCAATCGTCCGGCGCGCAAAGGTGTTTGCCAGAATGGGGATAAAGGTGCTGCGTTCATGGCAGTGGAGCATGGCGTCAATAATATGGCGACGATAGGCTCGCAACATGCAGCCATAATCCCCCATCGCCTTACCCGTTGCTCGCTGGATAAGGTGATTAATCAGCCGTGAGGCTTTTTTACGAAACCAGCTGTCCTGGCGATTTTGCCTTACGGTGCCGACGACGTCGTAGCCCTCCTCCGCTTTCGCCACCAGCAGAGGGATCTCTTCCGGCGGATTCTGTAAATCCGCATCCAACGTGATAATCAAATCGCCGCTAACGTGGCTGAATCCCGCCATAATGGCTGAATGTTGACCATAATTACGGTTCAGCAACACGGCCACGATATGGCTGGCCGGTTCTTCGGCTGCCGCAATCAACAGTTCTGCCGAACGATCGCTACTTCCGTCATCTACCAGTAAAATTTCGTGATCCTGAGACAGCATCGCGCAGGCTGCCCGCGTACGGCGAATCAATTCCGGCAGGCTTTCCTGCTCGTTATAGACAGGAATAACAACTGAAACTTTTTTAATAGATTGATCAGGCATGATATTTCTCAGCGATGTCATGCAGCGCGGTAATGACGCGCTCGACGTCCTCGTCGCTCATGGTCGGGAACAGAGGGATTGAGCAGATGCGGTCTGAATTCCACTCCGTGACGGGTAAAGTGAGATCCGGAAAGCGTTCGCGATAATATTTTTGCGTATGCGCGGCTCTGAAATGCAGGCCGGTGCCGATGTTCCGCTCTTTCAGCGCCTGCATCAGCGCATCGCGGTTAAGGCCGCAACGGGCTTCATCAACGCGAATGATAAACAGATGCCAGGCATGCTGATGCGCCCAGGCGGGATGACTAAGCGGCAGAAACGGCGTGTCGGCCAGCTCCCGTAAATAGCGTTCAGCTATTTCCGTACGGCGGGCGTTCAGCTGTCGCAGTTTGCCCAGGTGAACCAGTGCGATAACCGCATTGATATCGGCCAGGTTGTACTTGTAGCCAGGCATGATCACCTCGCCCTG
>NZ_DALZCD010000049.1:0-19745 GCF_031978025.1 Erwinia sp. | reverse complement strand
CCATACTGGAAACCGCTGCAACCGCCGCCGGTAATATAAACGCGCAGTTTCAGGTCAGGGTTCTCTTCATCTGAGATCAGGTTTTTAACTTTACTGGCCGCTGCTTCGGTAAACTGCAGGGGCAGAGCTACATCTTCACTCATTTTATACTCCATCAGGCGATCGGTCAGAATTCGACCATTTATCGCACCATTATCTTACACACCAGTATAGCAATCAAGTATGCGCCTGTTTACTCGCCGTCGTGTTAGCAGCAGCTGCTGCCGCATCGTCGGCCTGCTGCTGTTTTTCCAGGGTTCGCGCCAGCAGCGAAGAATAGAGCGGTTTACCGCCAAGGAACTGTGCCAGTAAGGTTGCCCCAAGGCAGGTAATAATCATGGGCAGAATAAGCTGGTAATTGTCGGTCATTTCCAGCACCAGCACGATCCCGGTAAGCGGTGCTCTGACCGACGCGGCGAACAGCGCCCCCATACCAGCAATAGCAAACGTCCCGGCTTCCAGATGATAAGCAGGAAACAGCGCGGTGCTGGCCATACCAAAGGCCGTCCCCAGCAGCGTCCCCAGCGCCAGCATCGGAGCAAAAATCCCGCCCGGTGCGCCGGAGCCAAAGCAGAGCAGCGTGGTCGCCACGCGGGCGATAAAGATAAATAACAGCGTACCTACGGTATAGTGACCCGCTGCCGCAATCGGGATCAGCTCGAAGCCGCCGCCTGCCGCTTCCGGCTCGATCACGCCCAGCACGCCGCAAACGCCGCCCAGCACGGCACCAATAATCAGCACTTTTTTCAGTTTGCCACCGTGGAGGCGCTGAAACATATCCTGCGTTTTAAAAATCAGCGCGTTAAATGCCACGCCGACGATGCCGAAAATCATGCCCAACAGCAGGTAAAGCCAGAGCGTATTGACCGGCGCAATGGCAAGTTTACCGACGGCGATCACCGCATGTTCGCCGTTGAATACCCGAAAAACGATGCTCGACATAATAACGCCGATAAACACGGCCTTGATAGAAATCACGCTGTAGCGGAACTGCAAACGCATCTCTTCGATAATAAACAGAATGCCAGCCAGCGGTGCGTTAAAAGCGGCCGAAAGTCCGGCAGCCGCGCCGGTAGCCAGCAAGGAGTGGCGAGCCTCGATGCCTTTCATGCGGAAAATATCCAGTACCATGCGGCCAATGTTGCCGCCCAGCTGCACCGTCGGTCCCTCGCGCCCCAGCACCATTCCTGCGCCAAGCGTGCCCATGCCGCCGATAAATTTTACCGGGATCACCCGCCACCAGCGCACCGGGCGCAGCTCTTCCAGTGCGCCTTCGATTTCCGGAATACCGGAGCCGGAGGCTTCCGGCGCAAACCGGCGCACCAGATAATACCCTACGACGGCCAACAGGGCAGAAAGGATAAAAGCCAGGGGGAAAAGCAGGATCCAGTATTTTTCGACGCTGGCCAGCATGGATAGCCGCCAGTGGGCGATCATATGCACCGCTTTTTCGAACGCGACGCCCATCAGACCAGCCAGCAGGCCAACAATGCCTGCCATAATAAACACCACTACCGGCGTTTTATCTCGTCTTAATAACAGGCGGAGAAAATCACCGCGTCGGGCTGGCACCACGTTTAACTGGTCGGACGAAGAAGTAGTCTGGTGCATATTCCATTCGTTATCAGCTCAGGCGAAGGAGGTATTTTACCCATCCCACCGTAGCTGTCGCGAACAATTGCTTATCCTTTCGTGTCAAAAGCGCCAGCGGCCTTTCAACTCAACCGTCTGTTCCCTTAGAATGACGGGGTTTTTCTTAATGCATCCTCAGGAGCGGCACCATGAGTAAGTCTGAAAATCTGTATGCTCAGGCACAGCAAGTTATTCCCGGCGGCGTCAATTCGCCGGTACGCGCTTTTACCGGCGTTGGCGGCGTACCGCTCTTTATTGAACGCGCTGACGGCGCTTACCTTTACGACGCCGACGGCAAAGCCTATGTCGATTACGTGGGTTCCTGGGGACCGATGGTGTTGGGCCACAATCATCCCGTCATCCGTCACGCGGTTATCGAAGCGGCAGAACGCGGCCTGAGCTTTGGCGCGCCGACTGAGATGGAAGTTAAAATGGCCGAGCTGGTCACCGAACTGGTGCCAACGATGGATATGGTGCGGATGGTGAACTCCGGCACCGAAGCGACAATGAGCGCCATTCGTCTGGCTCGCGGCTTTACCCATCGCGACAAGATCATCAAGTTTGAAGGCTGTTATCACGGCCACGCCGATCACCTGCTGGTCAAAGCCGGTTCAGGCGCGCTGACGCTGGGCCAGCCAAATTCGCCGGGCGTCCCTGCCGATTTTGCCAAACATACCCTGACCTGCACCTATAACGATCTGGATTCCGTGCGCGCCGCTTTCGAACAGTATCCGCATGAAATTGCCTGCATTATTGTCGAGCCGGTTGCCGGTAACATGAACTGCATTCCCCCGTTGCCGGCCTTCCTGCCGGGTCTGCGGGCGCTCTGTGACGAATTTGGCGCGCTGCTGATTATCGATGAAGTGATGACCGGTTTTCGCGTAGCGCTGGCTGGCGCGCAAGCGCATTACGGCGTGGTGCCCGATCTGACCTGCCTGGGCAAAATCATCGGCGGCGGGATGCCGGTCGGCGCGTTTGGTGGCCGTCGTGAAGTCATGGAAGCGCTGGCGCCAACCGGCCCGGTTTATCAGGCGGGCACCCTTTCAGGTAACCCGATTGCCATGGCGGCTGGTTTTGCCTGCCTGACCGAGCTGGCAAAGCCCGGCACGCACGCCACGCTCACTGAGCTCACTACTCAGCTGGCGGAAGGCCTGCTGAAAGCCGCGGCAGAAACGCGCATTCCGCTGGTGGTCAACCACGTCGGCGGCATGTTCGGCCTGTTCTTTACCGATGCAGCGGAAGTGACCTGCTACCAGGATGTCACCCAATGCGATGTGGAACGCTTTAAAACGTTTTTCCACCTGATGCTGGAAGAAGGGGTTTACTTTGCTCCTTCAGCCTTTGAAGCGGGCTTTATGTCGCTGGCGCACAGTCAGGAAGATATCCAGCGTACCATAGATGCCGCACGCCGCAGCTTCGCTAAGCTGGCGTAACGGCTTTGGGGCAGCGTGCTGAACGCTGCCCTGCCCTCATACCTTACGCAGCAGATAAACAAAGTAAGGCGCGCCGATAAAGGTTGCCAGCAGTCCCGCCGGGACCTGGGCCGGGAAGGCCACCATCCGTCCGCACCAGTCCGCTATCATCATCAAACCGCCGCCGAGCAAAACCGCAATAAATAACTGCGGCAGCGCACGCCGGAACCCCAACATTCTGGCGATATGCGGAGCCATCAGCCCCACAAAGCTCAACGGTCCGATAGTCAGCGTCGCCGCCGCCGTCAGCGCCGCTGCCAGCAGCAGCAGAGCCATCCGCGAAGTTTTCAGCGCCACGCCCAGCGAACGTGCCGTTTCACCGCCTAACGGCAACAGCGTCAGCCAGCGACGACATAGCGGCGTCAGGGCTAACAACACCGCTGCTACGATAATTGTCCGTATCGCCTGCTCGCCGTTAATGTTGTAGGTCGAGCCAGCAATCCAGGTCATCAGTTCGGCCATACGCGGATCGCCGCTGGCCATCAATAGCAGCAGCAAAGTGGCAAAAGCGGTACTCAACGCCATGCCTGCCAGCAGCATTCGTTCAGGCGAGAAGCCGCCGCGTCCGCCGACAAAAGTAATGATCAACAGCGTTATCGCCGCGCCAAGACTGCCTGCGGGCAACAGCCAGCCAAAAGCATCGCCGGGCACCAGAAACAGCATTATTACGACGCCAAAGGCAGCGCCAGAACTGATACCCAGCACTTCCGGGCTGGCCATCGGGTTGCCCGTCAGACGCTGCACCAGGCAGCCTGCGGCCCCCAGCATCATTCCTGTCGCTAATGCCGCCGTCAGTCTCGGCATCCGCCAGGGTAACAACTGCTGCCACAATTCGCCGCTCGCCCACGTCCAGCCGTCAGCTCCGCGTCCAAAACTTAGCGCCACCGCGCCAAGAACCAGCAGCAATGCCAGGCCGACCAGGCACCAGATCAGCAGACCGTGACGCTCGGCGGGCACGCTATCGCCCTGATCCAGAGCGGGCGGTCTCGCAGCGGTATGCAGGCGCGGCAGTAACCACAGCAGCAACGGCGCACCAATGATGGCGGTCGCGGTCCCGGTGGAAATTTCCTGCCAGCGGTCGGTCAGCCAGATCACGCTCTGGTCGGCCAGCCACAGCAGCAACATGCCGATAAAGGGCGCCAGCAGCAGGCGGCTAAGCAGTCGTCTGGCACCAAGCATTTTTGCCAGCAGTGGCGCAAACAGGCCGATAAAGCCAATAACGCCCGCCGCGTTCACCAGCTGCGCGCTAAGCACCACGGCCAGCGCCAGCACGCCAAAGCGGGCCAGTGAAAGCGCCAGCCCCAGGTTTTTCGCCACGCCGTCATCCAACCCCATCAGCGTCATGGGCCTGCGCAACAACAGTGCCAGCACAAAGCCTGTCAGCAGCTTCGGCCAGAGAAAGTCGACGTTGCTCCAGTCCATCTGGTTCAGCGAGCCGGTTCCCCATAAAAAGATATTCTGCAACCTGTCGTGATGAAACAGGCCGATAAGCTGGTTAACCGCGCCGCAGTAGAGGGACATCACCAGCCCGGCCAAAATCAGCGTAACCGGAGAAAGCCTTTTCCCCCAGGCGATGCCAAAAACAATCAGCCCGATGGCCAGTGCGCCGAGCATGGCGGCCATTTGCTGGCTGAGCGGTGGCAGGCTCCAGAGCGCTGCAACAGTCAAACCCAGCTGTGCGCCGGTTGCTACCCCAAGCGTGGTCGGCTCCGCCAGGGGATTGCGTAATACCTGCTGAAAGAGCAACCCCACCAGCCCCAGCCCGGCGCCAACCAGCAGCGACAGTGCCAGTCTTGGCAGCAGGCTATAATGGAACACCATCTGGCTGACGCTTTCCGGGCTGGTCACTTTTATGGTGCTGAACCACAGTGCCGGGGCAAGATGCTGGCTGAAGTTATAGCCGGTAAGGCCTAACGCCAGCACAAAAAGCAGCGTTAACAGGGTAAAAGGAAAACGCAAAGATGTGTTCATAACGACTCCAGCGCATGGTCCAGCGACTGGCAAAAGCGCATTGCAGAAAGCGTTGCGCCATAGAACCAAACCTGTGGCACGCGGCGAAAACGCTGCTGCCGGACAAAATCCATCGCCTGCCAGAGCGGCGTTGCGCTGACCTGCTGCATTAAGTGGTCGTCTCCATGAGCAAAGCAGATCGCCTCTACCCCTTTTAGCGTCGCCAGTCTTTCCAGTCCGATCACCGCGCTGCCCCAGAAATTAGTTTCACCCTGCCAGGCGTTTTCCAGCCCCAGTTCATTCATCACTTCCAGAAACAGGCTGCCTTTGCCGAAAACCAGCGCATGGCGCGTATCCAGCAGTGACATCAGCAGTACGGGACGGGACGTTCGACCGGCAACACGCGTTCTGGTCGCGGCGATAAAGGCGTCAAACTGCGCCAGATGGCGCTGCGCCTGCGGCACGCGATCGAGGCGGTCGGCCAGCTGCATCAGCGATTGCCGTGCCACGGTCAGCGGCTTGCCGCTGGCGTTGCTGAAAGCGAAGCCCATAGAGGGGGCGATCTTCGCCAGCCTGTCGCTGGCGGGACCGTAGCCGGAAGAGTAAAGGATTAACGAAGGCTGCATCTGCATAATCAGTTCAAGATTCGGTTCGGTACGCAGGCCAAGATCCACCGTCGAGGCGGGCAGTTTTGGCTCACCGACCCACAGCTGATAGTTATACATTTCGGCCACGCCCATGGGGGCGACGCCCAGGGCCAGCAGCAGTTCTGTCGGTAGCCACTCCAGCGAAACGATGCGCGTGGCGTCAACGTTTGATGCGGCACGGGTGTCGAAGGCCGGCAGCAAAGGCGCAAGCGCCATGGCCATCAACAGGCGGCGGCGATAGATATCCGGCATAGAAATTCCCTTAATAAACAAAGCTTACCGGCGTGCGGCCCTCGGGATGCGGCAGGATGCCCATAGGAATACCGTAAATCGCCTGCAGCACGTCCGGCTGCATAATCGCTCCGGCATCGCCCTGAGCAATCATCCCGCCACTGCGCAATGCAACCAGATGGTCACAGTAACGGGCGGCCATATTGATATCGTGCAGGACGGCGATCACGGTCAGGCCTCGCTCACGGCTGAGCCGCTGGATAAGCGCCAGCACCTCTACCTGATGGGCAATATCCAGCGCGGAAGTCGGTTCATCCAACAGCAGGCAGCGGCTGTTCTGCGCCACCAGCATGGCAAGCCAGGCACGCTGGCGTTCGCCGCCGGAGAGGCTGTCTACCAGACGCGAGGCGAAAGGTTTCAGGCCTACCAGTGCAATGGCTTCGTCAACGCGATCGCGATCTTCGCTGCCAAAGCGGCCCAGCGCACCGTGCCAGGGATAGCGCCCCATCGAAACCAGTTCCCGTACCGTCATGCCTTCGGCGGCCGGCAGCTGCTGCGGCAGATAAGCCACTTCACGGGCGAACGGTTTAGCGGGCCACTGCGCCAGCGCTTTACCGTTCAGCCGCACTTCGCCGTGGGTAACCGTATGATGACGCCCCAGCAATTTTAACAGCGTGGATTTACCGGATCCGTTATGCCCAATCAGGCCGCAGACTTGTCCGGCAGGAAAGGTCAGCGACAGCGGCTGGAGCAGGATACGGCCCGGAACGGCAAACGAGGCTTGATGCAGCGAGAAGGTGCTGTCGGTTACGTGCGGAGAATGCATAACAATCTTCTGCCTGACGGGCGCGGCAAACCGCGCCCGGTTGAGTTAGAAACGGAAGGTGGCGGTACCGACGATTTGACGTTCGGCGCCCCAGTAGCAGGCGTAGTCGCGATAGCAGCTGGCGACATAATCCCGATCGAAGAGGTTGTTGACGTTGACGCCAACCGACGAGCCTGGCAGGCCGAAACGCCCCAGATCGTATTTCACGACGGCATCCACGGTGGTATAGGCCGCTACATTGAAGTTCTGGTTCGCGTTGGTACCGGTGCTGTATAAGCTTTTACTCTCGCCGACATAGCGCACGCCGCTTCCCACGGTGAGGCCAGAAAGCGCCGTTTCGTGGAAGGTATAATCAGCCCACAGCGACGCCATGTTTTTCGGCACGTTTACCGGCGTTTTGCCTTTGAGCAAGGTATCGTGCGTATATTCCGCATCGGTATAGGTGTAGGAAGCGGTAACATTAACGTTAGCATTGACTGCCGCCTTCGCCTCCAGCTCTACGCCGCGCGAGCGGATTTCGCCGCCCTGCACGCTATACACGTTCTGGTCAGGGTCGGCCGTCAGGTTTTTGGTTTTGGTCAGTTGATAGAGGGCACCGGTAATCACGATCGGGCGATCTTTCGGCACGTATTTCACGCCAGCTTCGTACTGTTTAGCCCGTGACGGATCGAACAGTGCGCCCTCTTTAGTGGTGCCGGGGGTAGGAATAAAGGATTCGCTGTAGCTGAAATAAGGCGCCACGCCATTATCAAAGACATAGTTCAGACCGCCGCGCCAGGTAAAGGCCTGGTCGTGGTTTTTCGACAGTGTATTACCGTCGCGATTGAATGCCGAGGTCATGGCATAGTCGTAGCGCGTGCCCAGCGTCATCACCCAACGATCCCACTCCATCTGATCCTGCGCGTACAGACCGGTCTGCTCCTGCTTGTTCAGATAGTGATACGGGGAAGTGATGGTGGTGCTGTCGTTGCCATACTGTGGATCCACCGCGCTCAGCGGCGAAGCGAGACCAAATCCGGCATTGATATCATTGCGGGTACGCTGATAGTCGACGCCCAGCAGCAGGGTGTGAGCCAGCGCGCCCGTGGCAAATTTCGCCTGGGCCTGGTTATCTACGGCAAACTGGTTCAGCTCTTCTTCAGACACGGCATAGCCGCGAGTGATGTTATTGTCGCTGTCGAAACCGTTACCGTAAATGCTGCGATAGTCGGTACGGAGATCGGCATAGCGCAGGTTTTGACGCACGGTCCAGGTATCATTGAAGCTGTGCGAGAAGTTATAGCCCACCATTTTGGTGTTGCGGGAGATCTTGTTGCTCGCCTCGCCTTCATCAAAATCGGTGGCGAGCTTGTGCTGCTGACCATTAGCATCCACGATCGGCACTACGGTACCCTGACGCGGCAACCAGCCGTAGTAACCCGTTTCTGGTTCGTTCTGGAAATAGGTTAATAGCGTGAAGTTGGTGTTGGCATCGGGCTGCCAGCTAAAGGAAGGCGCCAGGGTATAGCGCTTCTCTTTCTGCATGGTCTGCTGTGCGTCCTGGCTGCGTGCCAGGCCGGTTAAGCGGTAAGAATAAACGCCGCTGTCATCCAGCGCGCCGCCAAAATCAAAGCCGGTGGAGAACTGGTTGTCCGTCCCCATCTGGAACTGGACTTCACGCAGCGTTTCCGTGGTCGGGCGTTTGCTGACCAGCGCGACCACGCCACCCGGGTTGCTCTTGCCGTAAAGCACGGATACCGGGCCGCGCAGCAGTTCCGCGCGTTCCAGAAAATAAGGATCGATAGCGAACTCTGAGTAGTTGTCGCCCTGCAGCTTCAGGCCATCCAGATACTGATTGGTGTTGGTTTCGCTGAAGCCGCGGATGGCCAGCGCGTCGATAACCTGCGAGCTGCCGCGGTTGCCGGTCATGACACCAGGCGAATAATTAAAGGCTTCCTTCACCGTGTTGACGTTGCGCATCTCGATTTCATCACGGGTCACCACCGAAACGGACTGTGGATTTTTTTCAATTGGCGTATCGGTTTTGGTGCCGGTGGCGCTGCGTTTGGCGGCAATGGTTGGCGCCGGCCCCCACGCGCTTTCGCTGGTAGTATCAGCACTGGCGCTAACGGTAAGAGTTTGTTCGCTGGTGGCGAAAGCAGAAGAAGACAGCGCGACGGCAATCAGGCAGGCCAGTCGGCTCATCGGCAAAGCGGATGATTTAAAAGATAAAAGAGCCATTTAACGTTCTCTGATGAAAAGTAGAATGTAAACGAGAATTATTATTATAACGACGGGATAATAGGCGAATTAACGCCGCCTTCGCAAGAAAAAATCGGCCACTTTTGACGCCAACCGACCGGAAGCCAACCTCGCGTAAAGCAGGAAAAAAGCAGCCATTAAAACCTGGTGGCATTGAAAAGCCGCTTTTTATGCCTTTATCGCTGTGCCTGACCGGCCAAAAGGCAAAAAAAAGCCGGTTCATTAAGAACCGGCTGTTAATCAGTTTTCTGTTATTTACCGAACATATCTTTGATCCAGCCCGCCACGCCGTCTGCATCCTTCTGCTCGTTTTGCGGCTGTTGCGCGGGTTGCTGCTGTTGCTGCTGTTGCTGCATTTGCTGTTGCTGCTGCTGCATTTGCTGCTGTTGCATCTGCTGCTGCTGTTGGCAAAGCGCATCGGCGTCCGTGGTCCAGACCGGCAATGTCCGCCAGCTGCTGCTGCCGGTGCCACAGACAAAGTTCCCGGCCGAATCGACATTCATTGGCGCAATATCTTCCGGCGGCGTCGGCATCAGCGGCATCGGTGCCTGATTATCCAGATAGCGACGGTAGATCTGCATTGCGCCGCTGGCACCGTAGAGTTTGGTGGTCTGGTTATTGTCGCGACCAATCCAGGTGATGGCCACTTCTTTGCCATCCACGCCCGCAAACCAGCTATCAATTTGGTTGTTGGTCGTGCCTGTTTTCGCGGCCAGATGCGCTTTAGGATAGCGTGAACCTAACGCACGGGCCGTGCCCTCTTGTGCCACCTGCTGCATCGCGTAGAGCGTCAGGTAGGCCGCCTGTGCCGGCACGGTGCGTTCCGCCTGCGGGAAGCTCTGATAAAGCACGGTGCCGTCTTCAGCAATAACCGAACGCAGCGCGGAAAGCTGAGCGCGATCCCCGCCGCTGGCGATAGTCTGGAACGCCTGAGCCACTTCTACCGGCGTCAGGTTCAGCGCACCCAGCAGCATCGCGGGCACCGGCTGCAGCTGATCTTTCTGCACGCCGAGTTTGGTCCAGGTATCCACCACCTGCGGCAGGCCCAGCGTCATACCCAGATTGACCGTTGGCACGTTCATGGAGTGCGCCAGCGCATCGACCAGCATTACCTGTCCACTGAAGCGACGATCGTCATTCTGCGGCTTCCAGACCTGACCGTTTGGCTGCTTCAACGCGATAGGGTTATCGGCGATCCAGGTATTCAGGCGGTAGGTATCCGGCTGGCTCAGCGCGGTCAGATAGGTAGCCGGCTTAGCCAGAGAACCAATCGAACGGCGCGCCTGCAGCGCACGGTTGTAACCAGCAAACTGAGGATCGGCCCCGCCAACCATGGCGCGAACTTCACCGCTGAAGCGATCGACGATCACCATCGCGGTTTCCAAATCCTTCAGGTTGCGCTGTTTACGCAGCACCGGGATGCCTTCTTCCACCGCTTTTTCCGCCGCGTCCTGCGAGACAGAATCCAGCGTGGTGAAGATTTTCACGCCGGAAAGATCTTTCACCTTATCGCCCAGCTTCGCCTGCAGCTCGTTGCGCACCATCTGCATAAACGCAGGCTGTGGCGTAATCACGCCGCCCTTCGGCTGTACGCCAAGCGGACGTGCGCTGAGCATGTCGTACAGCTCCTGATCGATCACTTTCTGCTGCTGCAGCAGACGCAGCACCAGGTTACGGCGTTCCAGCGACAGCTTCGGATTGCGCCATGGGTTATAGAGCGAGGCTCCTTTCACCATGCCCACCAGCAGCGCCTGCTGATCCAGACTCAGCTCGTCCACCGGACGACCAAAGTAGTAGAGGCTCGCCAGCGGGAAGCCACGGATCTGATCGTTGCCCGCCTGGCCGAGGTAAACCTCATTCAGGTAAAGCTCAAGGATACGGTCCTTGCTGTAACGCGCGTCCATAATCAGCGCCATATAGGCTTCGTTAGCCTTGCGCCACAGCGAACGTTTATTGGTCAGAAAGAGGTTTTTCACCAGCTGCTGGGTCAGCGTACTGCCGCCCTGCACCGCTTTTCCTGCCGTGATATTCGCCAGGAAGGCGCGGCCAATAGAATAGAAGCTAATGCCGTCGTGCTGATAGAAATGACGATCTTCAGTTGCCACCAGCGTATCGACCAGCAGATCCGGGAAGCCTGCGCGCGGCACGAACAGGCGCTGCTCGCCGTTGGGCGATTGCAGCATAGTGATCAGGCGCGGATCGAGACGGAAGAAGCCAAAATCGCGGCCGCTGTCGAGGTTTTTGATTTCGGTCAGCGAGTCGTTATCAAAGCTCAGCCGCGCCCGGATCTGCCCTTCTTTGCTGTCCGGGAAGTCAAACGGGCGGCGGATCATTTCAATGCTGTTGCCCTGGACGGTAAACTCGCCAGGCCGCGTCATGCGCGTCACCTCACGGTATTGCGTGCCTTCAAGCAGAGCGATCATCTCTTTTTTATCGTAAGCCATACCCGGCTCAAGGCTGACCATACGGCCATAAACCGTGGCGGGCAGCTGCCAGACTTTGCCGTCAATGCGGCTGCGGATCTGCGAATCGAGGTACACCCCATATACCGCCATCAGTACAATAAAGATCAGCAGCAGCTTAATCATTAAGCTCAGCCAGCCTCTTTTACGCGGCGGCCGTCCTTTTCCTTTACGTGGCACGGGTACTCTCTCCTCGTTATTATGGTTATCGTCCTGAAAATCAACATTATCTACTTCCCTGCGGCGACCCCGGCCCGCTGTTTTACGCGGGGGGTTGGGCTGTTTACCTTTACGCCCAATAGGTTCGCGATCGTCTGACATTCGTTTCTTTTCTCCAGAGCCACAGTCGGCGGGCCGACTATGCACTTACCTGAATTGCTGTGGAACGGGAACCTTCTGAAAGGCGCTCAGGAAGGCGCGGAATACTTTTTGGTGCGCCGCGTCGGCAGCGCGGTAGCCGGATCGTCGGGCCAGAGATGTTTGGGATAGCGCCCTTTCATCTCTTTTTGCACCTCACGCCAGGCTCCCTGCCAGAAGCCCGCCAGATCGCGGGTGATCTGCAGCGGCCTTTGCGCAGGCGAAAGCAGCTCCAGCACCAGCGGAACGCGCCCTTCCGCCACGCTGGGATTTTGTGCCTCACCGAACATCTCCTGCAGCCGCACCGCCAGCGCGGGCGGCTTCTCTTCATCGTAGCGGATCGGCAGCCGGCTTCCGGTGGGCACAGTGTAATGAGTTGGTAGCACAGTATCCAGTTGCTGACGTTGCGACCATGTGAGCAATTGTAATAGCGCACTGACGCAGTCAATCTGTTTTAACCCTTTAGCATCCCGCACGCCGCTCATCATGGGTAAGAGCCATTTTTCAAGGGTGGCGAGCAGATCGGCCTCGCTGGCTGCTGGCCAGTTCTGCTCCGGCAGCCACTGCGCGGCACAGACCAGCCGGATACGTAACTGCGCGGCGGCGGGGCTCCAGTTGAGCACCGACAGCCCTTTACTGCGGATCCAGCGTAGCATTGCCGGGTGTAGTACCTCGTCATCGGGCTTACTCAGCGGCTGGGATTTTAACACCAATTCACCAATTTGTTCGCGGCGCCAGGCGGAGAGCGTGCCGCGCTCGTCGTGCCATTCGACTTCCACCCGCTGCTCAAGCAGCTGCGGCCGCCGCGCAATCAGCGTTTCTATCGTCAGCGGCAGCGCCTGAAGGATCCTCGCATCCGGCTGCGCGCTGCCCTGTAATAACGCGGGGGCAAGCAGCCATTCATAGCGTGTCAGCGCCTCTTCCCGATCGAGCATAGCGCCCATGCCGTTAGCCAACTGATAACGCCCCTCCAGACCGCGACGACGGGCGATGCGGTCTGGAAAAGCGCTCGCCAGCAAAGGCGCGGCCAACTCTGCATTGAGGGTTCCGCCCGCCACGCGCAGCCGTTGTTGCAGCTGTTTCGCTCGTTTCTGCCAGTTAGGCTGGCGGCGATGCAGCGCATCCCGCAAATCCACGCTGCCGCGCGGCGGCTCTTCCAGTATCGCCGCCAGCATGGTTGCCGTGGCGGCACTGTCCGCGTCGTCACCCGCCTCCACCAGCATGGCGGCAAGACGCGGCTCGCTGCCGAAAGCCGCCATACGCCTGCCTTTGGCGGTCAGCTGTCCGGCCTCATTAGTTGCGCCAAGCTGCGACAATAGCCGCTGCGCCTGAGCCAGACTGGCGGCAGGCGGCTTATCCAGCCAGCAGAGCTGCCCCGCGTCATGGCAGCCCCATTGCAGCAGATCCAGCCACAGCGAGCTTAAATCGCTTTGCAGTATTTCCGCGTCGCTGTGGGCTGCCGCACGTTCCGCCTGTTCTTTGGGGATCAAATGCAGACAGATCCCTGGCGCCAGTCGGCCCGCACGTCCGGCGCGCTGGATCATAGAAGCCTGGCTGACGCGCTGCGTTTGCAGCCGTGTCAGGCCGGTTCGCGTATCAAACAGCGCCGTCCGCTCCAGCGCGCTGTCCACCACCAGTCGGATGCCTTCAATCGTCAGGCTGGTTTCCGCGATATTGGTCGCCAGCACCACCTTTCGACGGCCGACGGGCGCGGGAAGAATCGCTTTACGCTGATCCGCCAGCGGCAGCGCACCATATAAAGGAGAAAGATCGACATCGCTGGCAACTAAAGAAGCGAGCTGGGTCTGCACCCGCTGGATTTCGGCCACGCCGGGCAGAAACAGCAGCAGCGACCCGGCCTCTTCACGCAGCAGATCGCTGACCTGACGAGCCACTGCCTCTTCAAACCGGTGGCTGGCAGAGAGGGACGCATAGCGACGCTCAACGGGGAACGATCGGCCTTCCGAACAGATCGAGGGGGCATCCGGCAGCATCGCCTGCAGGCGTGTATTGTCCAGCGTGGCCGACATCAGCAGGATTTTCAGATCCTCGCGTAGCCCCTGCTGCACGTCCAGCAGCAGCGCCAGCGCCAGATCGGCCTGCAGGCTGCGTTCGTGAAACTCATCAAGGATCACCAGCGAGACGCCTTCCAGCATAGGGTCGTGCTGCAACATCCGCGTCAGGATGCCTTCCGTGATCACTTCCAGCCGCGTGGTCGGCCCGCTTCGGCTTTCCGCCCGCATTCTATAGCCCACGGTCTGGCCCGGCTCTTCTCCGAGCAGCTCCGCCAGCCGCTGAGCCACGTTGCGCGCCGCCAGCCTGCGCGGCTCCAGCAGCAGGATACGTCCGCTGAACTGTTGAAGAAGCTGCAGCGGCAGCCATGTTGATTTTCCCGCGCCCGTCGGTGCCGCCAGCAGCACCTGCGGAGCATCCCGCAGGGCCACTAACAGCTCGGGTAAGACAGCGCTGACTGGTAATGAACTCACGTCTCTGCTCCTGGCCTTAAATTGCCAGGCATTGTAGCATTCCTGCTTCTGGAATACCGGAGAGCACCATGAACCCGCAAAAAAGACTGTTTTTCGGCATCGCGCTGCCGGCCAGTAGCTGCCAGAGCGTGATAACGTGGCGCGCCGCGACATTTGCAGAAGAGACAGGCCGACCGGTAGCGGCCGCTAACCTGCACCTTACCCTGGCCTTTCTGGGTGACGTCGGGCCGGAAAAGCAGCGGGCGCTGCAGCAGATGGCTGGCCGCATCAGGCAGGCCCCGTTTACCCTGACGCTGGACGATGCCG
Source organism: Erwinia sp. (assembly GCF_031978025.1). Classification (NCBI taxonomy): domain Bacteria; kingdom Pseudomonadati; phylum Pseudomonadota; class Gammaproteobacteria; order Enterobacterales; family Erwiniaceae; genus Erwinia; species Erwinia sp. Next base: position 5,096 of record NZ_DALZCD010000049.1, on the reverse strand, counting down.
GGCACTGGCCGCGCTCGGGCGTGGTCTGGCTGGGGCCGAAGCAGGCGCCGCGCGGGTTACTGCAGCTGGCCGGACTGCTACGCTCGCAGGCCGCACGCAGCGGCTGTTATCAAAGTCCGCTGCCCTTTCATCCGCATGTCACATTGTTCCGTAATGCTCTGCAACCGGTAGCGCTGCCGCCGCGTAATTTTAGCTGGCAGTGTCGCGTGGAGCGTTTTGCGCTTTTTGAATCGCTGTTCAGTCAGGGCCGCACGCGTTACCGGGAGCTGGCAAGCTGGGCACTGCAACAGGAAAGTTTATGAATTTTTATCCTCCGCTGCGCCAGGCCACGCTGGTCAAACGTTATAAGCGTTTTTTGGCCGATGTCATTACGCCAGAGGGCACCGAACTCACGCTGCACTGCGCCAATACCGGCGCGATGACCGGCTGTGCGACGCCGGGCGATACGGTGTGGTACTCCACGTCAGACAGCCTGACCAGAAAATACCCACACAGCTGGGAGCTGACGCAAACGCAGCAGGGACACTGGATTTGCGTCAATACGCTGCGCGCTAACGGGCTGGCAAAAGAAGCGTTGCTGGCCGGATTGATTCCGGAATTATCCGGTTATACCGATTTACGGAGTGAGGTGAAATATGGCGCCGAAAAAAGCCGGATTGATTTCCTGTTAAAAGCAGAGGGCCGCGCTAACTGCTATATTGAAGTCAAATCCGTGACGCTTTTACAACAGGGTAAGGGCTACTTTCCGGATGCGGTTACCGAGCGTGGCCAAAAGCATCTCCGCGAGCTGGCGAAGATGGCGGAAAACGGTGAACGTGCGGTGCTTTTATTTGTCGTTCTGCATTCGGGGATTGAGGACGTCACCCCGGCGCATCATATTGATGCACGCTACGCAGAACTCATGGTTCAGGCTCGCGCAAGCGGGGTTGAGGTGCTTGCCTGTAAAGCGAGTCTCTCGCCTGAAGGTCTGGTCGTAGAGAGGAAATTGATTGTGAACCCGTAATGCCGGCGCAATTAACTGTTATATGAAGGGTCTTATGTCGCGTCAGTTACGCTTTTCCTCACAGCCTTGTCAAGGGATGTTCAGGAATAATTGCCAACCTTGATCGCTTCTGCTATTTATAGCGACCTGTTTTTATCCCCTCTGGGGATCGATAGTGCGTGTTATCCAGGAGAAACAACATGCAAGAAGGGCAAAACCGTAAAACCTCGTCCCTGAGTATTCTCGCCATCGCTGGTGTGGAACCTTATCAGGAGAAGCCGGGCGAAGAGTACATGAATGAAGCCCAGCTGGCGCATTTCAAGAAGATCCTTGAAGCCTGGCGTAACCAGCTTCGGGATGAAGTTGATCGCACCGTCACGCATATGCAAGATGAAGCCGCCAACTTCCCCGATCCGGTTGACCGGGCCGCACAGGAAGAAGAATTCAGTCTTGAGCTGCGTAACCGTGACCGCGAGCGCAAACTGATTAAAAAGATCGAGAAGACGCTGAAGAAAGTAGAAGATGACGATTTCGGCTACTGCGACTCCTGTGGCGTTGAAATCGGTATCCGTCGCCTTGAAGCACGTCCTACCGCCGATCTTTGCATCGACTGTAAAACGCTGGCGGAAATCCGCGAAAAACAAATGGCCGGTTAATGGCTAATGGATTGTGCAGTGAGGCATCTGCTTCACTGCCTGTCTCTTCTACGATGTCATCCCGTATCGGGCGCTTCGCCCCCTCTCCTTCCGGTGAACTCCATTTCGGCTCGCTGATTGCCGCGCTTGGCAGCTATTTACAGGCACGGGCACAGCAGGGCAAATGGCTGGTGCGCATTGAAGATATCGATCCGCCTCGCGAAGTGCCCGGCGCGGCGCGGCGTATTCTTCAGCAGCTGGAGCACTATGGCCTGCACTGGGACGGCGAGGTGCTCTGGCAGTCACAGCGTCATGAAGCCTATCGTGAAGTGCTCGCCTGGCTGAATCAGCAGGGCCACAGCTATTACTGTACCTGCACGCGTAGCCGTATCAGACAAATCGGCGGCCTTTACGATGGCTACTGCCGGACGCGCCATCGCGGCCCGGCCAATGCCGCATTACGGCTGCGCGTCGATCGCCCTGTCGAGGGTTTCACCGATACATTGCGTGGTGAAGTGATTGCCGATCCCGCGTTGGCTCGGGAAGATTTTATTATTCATCGCCGGGACGGTCTGTTTGCCTATAATCTCGCCGTAGTGACAGACGACCATTTTCAGGGCGTCACGGACGTGGTCAGAGGCGCTGACCTGATTGAACCGACGGTACGGCAGATTGTGCTGTATCAGCGTCTTGGCTGGCCGGTGCCCGCCTATCTGCATCTGCCGCTGGCGGTCAGCGCCGATGGCAATAAGCTTTCCAAACAAAATCATGCGCCGCCGCTGCCGGAAGGCGATCCGCGGCCCGTGCTGGTGCAGGCGCTGCGTTTTTTAGGTCAGCCGGTGAGTGATGGATGGCGCGATGAAACGCTGTCTGTCCTGCTGGAAAAAGCGGTTGCGGCCTGGGATCTGGCCCGCATACCGCGCCAGAATATACTGTTGCAGAATGGTTAGTATAAAGTGAATACGCGCGCGTGCTCTGGCCTGAAAACCAGAACGAAGCGAGATGATCATTCTCAAACGCGCCACACTGAGCTATGATTAGCCGCTGTTTTTTATCGCCCAGCTATAACGTCACTATCGAGGTGTCCCATTTTTACCCGAGTTGCTAATTTTTGCCGAAAAGTTTTGAACCGCGAAGGCGAGGCGCCAGCCGAGGTGCCAGTAGCGCCTAAGATGACCGTGATCCCGCGTGACGGGCACGCTATCTCGCGTAAAGACATCAGTGAAAATGCCCTCAAGGTATTGTACCGACTGAATAAAGCGGGCTATGAGGCTTACCTTGTCGGTGGCGGCGTCCGCGATTTACTGCTGGGCAAAAAACCGAAAGACTTCGACGTCACCACCAACGCCACGCCGGAGCAGATGCGCAAGCTGTTCCGCAACTGCCGTCTGGTTGGCCGCCGTTTTCGCCTCGCCCACGTCATGTTCGGGCCGGAAATCATTGAGGTCGCCACTTTCCGTGGCCATCACGAAGCCGAACAACCCGAGTCCGATCGCAATAACTCGCAGCGCGGCCAGAACGGTATGCTGCTGCGCGACAACATTTTCGGCACCATTGAAGATGACGCCCAGCGCCGCGATCTGACTATCAACAGCCTTTATTACAGCGTGTCCGATTTCAGCGTACGCGATTACGTGGGCGGCCTGAACGATCTGCATCAGGGCATTATCCGCCTGATTGGCGATCCGGAAACGCGCTATCGTGAAGATCCCGTGCGTATGCTGCGCGTGATCCGCTTTGCCGCCAAACTGGATATGAGCATCGCCGCCGAAACGGCCGAACCTATCCCTCGCCTGGCGACGCTGCTGCACGATATTCCGCCTGCGCGTCTGTTTGAAGAGACGCTGAAGCTCCTGCAGGCCGGTTACGGCTATACCACCTATTTACAGCTGCGTGAATATCAGCTGTTCCAGCCGCTGTTCCCCCTGATCACCCGCTATTTTACCGATCAGGGCGACAGCAATATGGAACGGATGGTGGTTCAGGTTCTGAAAAACACCGATAACCGCATCCATAACGATATGCGCGTTAACCCGGCGTTCCTGTTCTCCGCCATGTTCTGGTATCCGCAGCTCGAAGCGGCGCAGAAGATCGCGCAGGAAAGCGGCCTGGCCTACTATGACGCTTTCGCGCTGGCGATGAATGACGTGCTCGACGAAGCGTGCCGTTCACTGGCTATTCCGAAACGCATTACCACGTTGGTTCGCGATATCTGGCAGCTGCAGCTGCGTCTTTCCCGTCGTCACGGCAAGCGCGCCTGGAAGCTGATGGAGCATCCTAAATTCCGCGCCGCTTACGATCTGCTGGCTCTGCGTGCCGAAGTTGAAAATAATCAGGAGCTGCTGCGCCTCTCCGCCTGGTGGGGCGAGTTCCAGGTAGCCGCGCCGCCACAGCAGAAAACGATGCTGAATACGCTGGGCGACGATCCGGTGCCGCGCCGTCGTACTCGCCGTCCACGCAAGCGCGTGCCTGGCCCGCGTCGTGACGGTAACAGCAGCAACGTATGAGGGCGTATCTCGCCTTAGGCAGCAATCTGGCCGATCCCTTGCATCAGGTGCAGTCCGCACTTGATGCACTGGCCAGGCTGCCGCAAACCACTCTGCTCGCCAGTTCCTCATTCTTCCGCACGCCTCCCTACGGCCCGCCGGATCAGCCAGACTACCTTAACGCTGCCGTCGCGCTGGAAACAACGCTGTCGCCAGAAGCGCTGCTTGACCATACTCAGCGTATTGAGCGGGAACAGGGCCGCGTACGTAAGGATGAACGTTGGGGACCGCGCACGCTGGATCTGGATATCATGCTGTTCGGCGATCTGACCATAGCGACGCCGCGCCTGACCGTGCCGCACTACGATATGCGCAACCGGGCTTTTATGCTGGTGCCGCTGCTGTCCATCGCGCCAGAACTGATTTTGCCCGACGGCACGCCGCTTAAAACGCTTGTTGCCACGCTGGACTGCCGCGCCATCAAGTCCTGGTAGCCACGCTACTGCCCTTCCATTAAGATACGCCCACCAGAACACTTTCTCAGAGGTTGTCATGAAACCGACAACGGTCTCCACCCTCCGCCAATGGAAAAAAAGCGGCCGCAAATTCGCTTCCGTTACCGCTTATGACTACAGCTTTGCCCGCCTGTTTGCCGACGAAGGCATCGACGTTATGCTGGTCGGTGATTCGCTTGGTATGGTCGTTCAGGGCCACGACTCCACGCTGCCCGTCACGCTGGATGATATTGCTTATCACACTCGCCTTGTCCGCCGTGGCGCGCCTGCGGCTCTTCTGATGGCCGATCTCCCCTTTATGACTTTCGCCACGCCGGAACAGGCTTTTACCAGCTCGGCAGAACTGATGCGGGCCGGCGCAAACATGGTAAAAATTGAAGGCGGTGCCTGGCTGTGCGAAACCGTACGTCAGCTGGCCGAGCGCACCGTGCCGGTCTGCGGGCATCTGGGCCTGACGCCACAGTCGGTCAATATCTTC
>NZ_DALZCD010000048.1:0-19917 GCF_031978025.1 Erwinia sp. | reverse complement strand
CTACGTGGGTGCCCGCCGCGTTATGACGCCGAAAACTATCCGTTAAACCCTGCCTGCCCGGTTCGCTCTCAGGCGAGCCGGGCCGCTATCCTGAAAGATTTGCGCAAAATATTTGCCTGCTGCTTTAAAAGGCTCGTTTTTTGCGTCTGCACTTGTTAGAATCCACGGTTTGTTGCGCAACAGGCTCTTCCGTCGGCATGACGTCCTTCTCAGGCCTGTTCCGCTACCCTGATTCCCTCCTGATGTAACCATTCCGCAACAAATTATGCGCAACTTATACCAGGATTATCATCATTCCAGGCAATCGTTTAACAAACCGCTTTTCAGTCACTTACTGAACAGCGCAGGAGTCTTTTTCCATGGCAACTATAAAAGATGTGGCCAAACGCGCCGGTGTTTCCACCACTACGGTGTCCCACGTCATTAATAAAACCCGCTTCGTCGCCGAAGAGACGCGGGAAGCCGTCTGGGCAGCGATCAAAGCGCTGCATTATTCGCCCAGCGCCGTGGCCCGCAGCCTGAAGGTCAATAATACCAAAACCATTGGCCTGCTCGCGACGTCCAGCGAAGCGCCCTATTTCGCCGAAATTATTGAGGCGGTTGAACACAGCTGTTTTGCCAAAGGCTATACGCTGATTTTGGGCAACGCGCATAACGAGCTGCAAAAGCAGCAGGCCTATCTGTCGATGATGGCGCAAAAGCGTGTCGACGGTCTGCTGGTTATGTGCGCCGAATACCCGGATGAGCTGATCAAAATGTTGGAAGACCACCGTAACATCCCCATGGTCGTTATGGACTGGGGCGAGTCGCGCGGCGATTTTACCGACACCATTCTCGATAACGCTTTTGAAGGCGGTTATCTGGCGGGACGCTATCTTATCGATCGCGGTCATCGTGATATTGGTGTGATCCCGGGCCATATGGAGCGCAATACCGGCGGCGGCCGTCATGCCGGGTTCCTGAAGGCGCTGACGGAAGCGGGGATCACGCTGCGCGAAGAGTGGCTGGTTCAGGGCGATTTCGAGCCGGAGTCAGGCTATCGCGCTATGCAGCAGCTGCTGGCACAAAAACAGCGTCCTACCGCGGTGTTCTGTGGCGGTGATGTAATGGCGATGGGCGCTATTTGCGCAGCGGATGAAATGGGCCTGCGCGTGCCGCAGGATATTTCAGTGATCGGGTATGATAACGTGCGCAACTCGCGCTATTTTACGCCTGCGCTGACGACCGTCCACCAGCCAAAAGAGCGCCTGGGTGCCACAGCGTTCAATATGCTGCTCGATCGCATTACCAGCAAACGCGAGGAGCCGCAGACGATTGAAGTGCATCCGACGCTGATTGAGCGCCGTTCCGTAGCGGACGGCCCCTTCCTCGACTATCGTCGTTAAGCTTGCGGGCGGCAGCCAGCCGCCCGCTTTTACCCCTCCCGCAGCCATTCGCTGTTCAGCGTTTCTGTCTCACCTAAATAATCCAGTAGCCAGAGCAGTGCGGGTGATGCCTGTTGTTCAGACCAGCTGACGCAACAGGGGCTGTCCGGAAAAGGCGGATCCAACTTTAGTTCACACAGCGACCCATTTTGTAGCAGCGGTTGCGCAAGATGCCCCGGCACCATCCCCACGCACAGCCCGGCCAGCAGGCAATCAAACGCGCTCTCCCAGTCCGGCGCAACCAGTCGCCGCTGATTATCCAGAGTCCAGGTGGTTCTTTTCGGCAGCGCACGCGAGGTGTCTTCCAGCACCAGCGAAGGCCATTCGCGGATGGCCTCCTCGCTGACCTTTTCCCTGTGTTGCGCAAGCGGATGATCGGCCCTGACCACGCAGCGCCAGTTCAGCATGCCCATGTTGCGGAAAGCGAAACGTCCACCGACCGGGATGGCCTGCGTTGCGCCTATCGCCACATCTACCCGACCATCGGCCAGAGCGTCCCATACGCCGTTAAACACCTCGGGCGAGAGATGCAGCTCCATATCCGGAAAGTGCCGGTAAAAATCCACCACCAGCTGGCGCGTCCTCGCCGTTTTAACGATGCGGTCGACAGCGATATTCAGCTGGCCGCGCCAGCCGTTGGCGACCTGCTGGCACTGACGGCGCGTGGCAAGCATTTTTTTGATAACACTCCGTCCTTCCTGAATAAACAGCTCGCCTGCTGCCGTCAGCACGACGTCCCGGTGGCGCCGCTCGAATAGCGGCACCGCCAGCCACTCTTCCAGCTGACGCACGGTATAACTAATGGCGGAGGGGACGCGATGCAGCTCCACGGCGGCGGCAGTAAAGCTGCCCGTTCTGGCCACCGCATCAATCACCTCAAGTGAGTGTTCTGACCACATAATCTGCCTGCAAATTTTTTGAACGCAAGACGCAAATATTAGCGTTTCACAACCGCTACTGCACTCTTTTACACTGCCGTCCGCTATTCACCTGATAAAAAGAGCGAACTCTCATGCCTTCGAAAGGATTTTTACTTTACCTCGCGCTGCTTAGCGTTGCGGGTTTTCTTGCCACCGATATGTATCTGCCAGCCTTTACCGCCATGCAGCAGGATTTGCAAACCGAAGCGGGCGTGATCGGCGCCAGTTTGAGTGTGTTCCTGGCAGGTTTTGCCAGCGCGCAGCTGTTCTGGGGCCCTCTTTCCGATCGCATCGGCCGCAAACCGGTGCTGTTAATGGGGCTGGGGCTGTTCGCCGTCAGCTGTGGAGCCATGTGGTGGGCGGAATCTACGACCATGCTGCTGACGCTGCGCTTTTTGCAGGCGGTGGGCATTTGTGCCGCCGCTGTCAGCTGGCAGGCGCTAGTGATCGATCGCTATTCCGGCGCGCAGGCTAACCGCGTGTTTGCCACGATTATGCCGCTGGTGGCGCTGTCGCCAGCACTGGCCCCGCTGCTGGGTGCATGGTTGCTGAATCACTTTGCCTGGCGGTCAATTTTTGTCGCGCTGCTGCTGCTGGCCGTGATCCTGCTGATCGCCACGCTGTTTCTTCCGGCGCCTGCCCCTAAAGCTCATCAGCAAGAAGCGAAAGTTGGTTTCTTTACCCTGCTGAAGTCGCCTGTCTGGAGCGGTAACGTGCTGATTTATGCGGCCTGCTCCGCCAGCTTTTTCGCCTGGCTGACCGGTTCGCCGTTCATTCTGGCGGAACTGGGCATGTCCCCGGGTGATATTGGCCTTAGCTATGTGCCGCAGACGCTGGCCTTTCTCGCAGGGGGTTACGGCTGCCGTTCACTGCTGAAGCAAACCGAAGGCGCTTCGCTGCTGCCGTGGCTGCTGGCGCTGTATGCGCTCAGCGTGGGGGCTTTTTTCATTGCTGCACAGGTAGAGACGCCTTCAACGTGGGCACTGCTGTTGCCGTTTTGTGGGATGGCGCTGGCCAACGGGGCTATCTACCCTATTGTGGTGTCAAACGCGCTGCTGCCTTTTCCGCAGGCCAGCGGTAAAGCGGCCGCTCTGCAAAATATGCTGCAGCTTGGCCTCTGCTTTGTGGCCAGCATGATTGTTTCCGGCTTTATCGCCAACCCTCTCGCCACCACGTCGCTGGTGATGCTTAGTACGATTTTCCTGACGCTTATTGGCTACGTTTTGCAACGGGCGAAGGTCGCCAACGCTCCCCTGACCCACGCGCAAAGCCGTCGTTAACTGCCTGAATCTATTTAGTTAGCGTCCTAACGATAAGGCGTTGAATATTGCCTGAGGTGAGCATATACTCATTTTCAGGCAATAAATAATAACAACTTTGCATCACTTTTGAGTCCTGACAGGGTTGTCCGGGTGTTCTCTTTTGTGGCAAACATCCTCCCACTCTGTAGGTTTCAGTTCAATCCTCTGTAACGCCGGATATCAGGCGCGCGGTCAAGCGTGCGTGTTCTCAAACCCTGTAGAAATTGACTACTCTTTTTCTCAGGTTTCAATCACGAAGGGTGATGGAGAAGCTATGAGTTCATCGTGTATAGAAGAAGTGAGCCTGGAGGAGAATCAGTGGTATCGAATCACCCAGGAAATGTTGCGCCAGGCCGATGTTGAAATCAACGGCACCCGCCCCTGGGATATTCAGGTAACCCAGCCCGACTTTTTTAAGCGCGTGATGCAGGAAGGATCGCTGGGTCTGGGCGAAAGCTACATGGACGGCTGGTGGGAGTGCGAGCGGCTGGATATGTTTTTTCATCGCGTGCTGCTGGCCAAACTGGATCAGCAACTGCCCCATCACTTTAAAGATACGCTGCGCATTGCCGCCGCCCGCCTCACTAATCTGCAATCGCGCAAGCGTGCCTGGATTGTCGGCAAGGAGCACTACGACCTCGGCAACGATCTTTTTACGCTGATGCTCGATCCTTATATGCAGTATTCCTGCGGCTATTGGAAAGAAGCGGACACGCTGGAGCAGGCTCAGCAAGCTAAATTAAAAATGATTTGCGAAAAGCTGCAGCTGGAGCCCGGCATGTCGCTGCTGGATATTGGCTGCGGCTGGGGTGGATTAGCGGCCTATGCGGCTCGGTATTACGGCGTTAAAGTATCGGGCGTCACTATTTCCGCCGAGCAGCAGAAGCTGGCGCAGCAACGCTGTGAAGGACTGGACGTTACCATTCTGCTTCAGGACTACCGCGATCTTGACCAACAGTTCGATCGCATCGTATCGGTTGGAATGTTCGAACACGTCGGGCCAAAAAATTACGCCACCTACTTTAACGTGGTCGATCGTAACCTGAAACCGGACGGCATCTTTTTGCTGCATACCATCGGCGCGAATAAAACGGACGATAATGTCGATCCCTGGATCGATAAATATATCTTCCCCAACGGCTGCCTGCCGTCCGTACGGCATATTGCCGAGGCTCAGGAACCGCATTTCGTGATGGAAGACTGGCATAATTTTGGGGCGGATTATGATTTGACGCTGATGGCCTGGCACCAGCGTTTTTTAACCGCCTGGCCGCAGCTGGCGGACAACTATGGCGAACGCTTTAAGCGCATGTTCAGCTACTATCTCAACGCCTGCGCAGGCGCTTTCCGCGCGCGTGACATCCAGCTTTGGCAAGTGGTGTTTACCCACGGTAAAGAGGGCGGATTACGCGTGCCGCATTAAAACAGGCCGTAGCCACTGCCCCTTCATCAGCCCGTCCCGCAAAGCAGGCTTGAGAACGGACTCGCCATAACTGTCCAATATGCGCGCGCCTGGCTGCTGCAGAGCCACCGTAAAGAAAAGCACCTGGTGGCTCTGCTTTATTACCCTGTCACCCTTCGCGGCCCGGCTTCATTCTGTTTCCGACTGAATTTCTGCGGCGGCGGCTGCCAGCAGGGTGGCCTCACGCTGTGCCAGCACACGTTCGACGGTTTCGACAATCGCCTGGGTGTGCGGATCGATTTCAATATTCACTCTATCCCCCAGCCGCTTGCTGCCCAGCGTGGTTCTTGCCAGTGTTTCCGGGATCAGGTGCACACAGAATTTGCTTTTGGTCACTTCGCCAATTGTCAGGCTGATGCCGTCAATGCCAACATAGCCCTTATGCAGAATATATTTCATCTGCTCGCTATCCTGTGGCTTAAACCATATTTCACGGTTATTTTCAGACGTCAGAATTTTACAGATTTCGGCGGTAGTCATAATATGACCGGACATTAAGTGGCCGCCAATTTCATCGCTGAATTTTGCCGCGCGCTCTACGTTGACTATATCGCCCGGCTTTAAATCGCCCAGGTTAGTAATACGCAAGGTCTCTTTTACCAGATCAAAACTGACGCGGTTGCCGTCAACCTCCGTTACCGTCAGGCAGCAGCCATTGTGCGAGACGGAAGCACCCAGCGCCAGACCCGGCAGCATTTCTTCCGGCAGGCGAACAATATGCGTGCGAAAATTCGGTTTCTCTTCAATAGCCAGCACCTCTGCGGTGCCCTGCACAATACCGGTAAACATAATTATGACCTCGGTGAATTTTTCGCTATTCTTATCAGATCTTAAAACTATACCAAATAGTCTTTCTCCCTTCAGGTAAAAAAACAGGTGTATACGTGCAGAAGTATCTGACCGAGGCACGGCAATTGCTGGCGCTGGCAATTCCGGTAATTTTTGCGCAGGTCGCGCAAACCGCTATGGGCTTTGTAGATACGGTAATGGCCGGCGACGTCAGCGCAACGGACATGGCTGCCGTCGCGGTCGGCACATCGATTTGGCTGCCCGCGATTCTGTTCGGGCACGGCTTGCTGCTTTCGCTCACGCCGGTGGTGGCGCAGTATAACGGCTCGGGCCGCCGCGATCGCATCGCCTTTCAGGTGCGGCAGGGCTATTGGCTGGCCGCCTTCTCTTCTCTGCTGATTATGATTGTGCTTTATAACGCCGGCTACGTTATTCGATCCATGCAGAATATCGATCCCGTGATGGCAGATAAGGCCGTCGGTTATCTGCATGCGCTGCTGTGGGGGGCGCCGGGCTATCTGTTCTTCCAGACTGCCCGTAATCAATGCGAAGGGCTTGCTAAAACCAAGCCGGGCATGGTGATGGGTTTCCTGGGGCTACTGGTAAATATCCCGGTTAACTATGTTTTTATCTATGGCCATTTGGGGATGCCGGCGTTGGGCGGCGTTGGCTGTGGCGTCGCGACAGCTTCCGTTTACTGGGTGATGTTTATTGCGATGAAAATGTGGGTAGCACGTGCTGCCTCTATGCGCGATATCCACCTGCCGGAACGGTTTAGTCCGCCCGACAGGAAAACGCTTTATCGTCTCTTTACGCTTGGGCTACCCGTCGCACTGGCGCTGTTCTTTGAGGTGACGCTGTTCGCCGTCGTCGCCCTGCTGGTATCCCCCATGGGCATTGTTCAGGTGGCAGGCCACCAGATAGCGCTGAACTTCAGTTCACTGATGTTTGTCCTGCCGCTCTCTCTGGGTGCCGCCACCACGATCCGCGTCGGTTTCCGGCTTGGGCAAGGATCGACCGAGGGCGCTCGCGTGGCGGCCTGGACCGGGCAAGGTGTAGGGATGTCGCTGTCGCTGCTGACGGCGCTGTTTACTGTCGTATTTCGTGAACATATCGCCCTGCTCTATAACCAAAATCCGGCCGTCGTGGCGCTGGCCTCGCAGCTGATGTTACTCGCTGCAGTTTATCAGTTTTCTGATTCGGTTCAGGTCATCGGCAGCGGCATTTTGCGCGGCTATAAAGACACGCGTGCCATCTTTTTTATCACTTTTATTGCTTACTGGGTGCTTGGCCTGCCCAGCGGCTATATTCTTGCCCTGACGGACTGGGTTGTTGCGCCGATGGGCCCGGCGGGCTTCTGGACCGGCTTTATTATTGGCCTGACATCCAGCGCAATAATGATGGTCTGGCGTATTTTGCGGCTGCAGCGCCAGCCTGAGGCTCAGCTGTTAGCGCGGGCGGCACGCTAACGTCTTCATTCAGACAGAATGTTTAAAAATGCTGCGCTTCGCACAGTTGCGCAGCAGTCGCATCGAAAATAGTGATTTCTGCTTGCAAGCCGCCAGGGCTGTCGTTAATATTCGTCCCCGCTGTCACTCAGACAGCACGATGCGTTCTTAGCTCAGTTGGTTAGAGCACCACCTTGACATGGTGGGGGTCGGAGGTTCGAGTCCTCTAGAACGCACCATCGTATTTTCTTGCTGTCCCTTTCCAGTTACTCCCTGTAAGCCGATTTATTTGCTGTGCTTCAAGGCATTTCTACCCGTTGTGTTCTGCAAGCTACCCTGGTCCTCCCTTTGTTCGTCCACCGTCCTTCGGCTTCCTTCTCCTCCTGTTCCCCCGCTTCTTCTGTGCTTTAATTTCTTTTTTGTCACCCGATTTCTTCTGACGTTCAGTTTCTTCTCTGTCCTTCGATACTCTTCTAACATTGGGTTTCTTCCCTCCTCCGATGCATCTCTGGCGTTCAGTTTCTTCTCTGGCCTTCGAGGCTCTTCTCACGTTCGGTTTCCTCTCTCCTTCGATTTCTTTTTTTGTTCAATTTCTCTTCTGCCCTCCCATGCTCTTCCATACTTCGATTTCTCTTCGTATTCCGATGCGAGGTTGGACTTTGATGCCGCCTCTCTACTCCCATTTTCCCCTGTACGCCGGTCGGTTTGCCGTACGGCAGTGGCTTCCCTTCCTCCCTTGGCTCTGGCGGTACGTAGGCGTTTTCTGCTCCCTACAGCGGGCTTTTTTTGCGCAACAATCTGATCTGGTGCAAGCTTTCCCGCATTCCAAATTACTTTTTAATTGGTTTTCAATGGGCTGAGTAGCTATAATACGAAACGTTGTTTCACTTGAATGGTTTCAGCGTATGGTTGGCCCTTTAGCAAAAACGATGGCTTGTTGCGCAAACAAACTTTGCGCCAGCGCCGAAACCGCGCTTAAACTTCCTCTGCACGCTTTTTTTCTGTCACCTATCCTTAAGCTGTACGCAGTTCGCCGCTCGGGCGGTCGCACCATCAATCACCGGGATTCCGCTTTATTTCATCCATTAACTTAACAGATGACTCGTCATGAAAAAGACCAAGATTGTTTGTACTATCGGTCCAAAAACCGAATCGGAAGAAATGTTGACCAACCTGCTGGACGCGGGCATGAACGTCATGCGTCTGAACTTCTCTCACGGCGATTACGACGAGCACGGTAAGCGTATCGCTAACCTGCGCGCGGTGATGAGCAAAACCGGCAAGCAGGCCGCTATCCTGCTGGACACCAAAGGACCAGAAATCCGTACCATGAAGCTGGAAGGCGGCGCGGACGTGTCGTTGAAGGCCGGTCAGACCTTTACCTTCACCACCGATCAATCCGTTATCGGTAACAGCGAGCGCGTGGCGGTAACCTACTCCGGTTTTCCTTCCGACCTCTCTATCGGCAACACCGTCCTTGTGGACGATGGCCTGATCGGTATGGAAGTCACGGAAGTGACCGAACACCACGTAATCTGTAAGGTGCTGAACAACGGCGACCTGGGTGAAAACAAAGGCGTTAACCTGCCTGGCGTTTCTATCCAGCTGCCAGCGCTGGCCGAAAAAGATAAGCGCGACCTGATTTTTGGTTGCGAACAAGGCGTAGACTTCGTTGCCGCCTCCTTTATCCGCAAGCGTGCCGACGTGCTGGAAATTCGCGAGCATCTGAAGCAGCACGGCGGCGAGCATATCCAGATCATCTCTAAAATTGAAAACCAGGAAGGCCTGAACAATTTTGACGAGATCCTGGATGCTTCTGACGGCATCATGGTGGCGCGAGGCGATCTGGGTGTAGAAATCCCGGTGGAAGAAGTCATTTTCGCGCAGAAGATGATGATCAAGAAGTGTAACCGCGCTCGTAAAGTGGTGATCACCGCGACGCAAATGCTGGACTCCATGATCAAAAATCCACGCCCTACCCGTGCAGAAGCGGGCGACGTGGCTAACGCCATTCTGGACGGTACCGATGCGGTTATGCTCTCTGGCGAAAGCGCCAAGGGTAAATACCCGCTGGAATCCGTGACCATCATGGCCACCATCTGCGAACGTACCGATCGCGTAATGAAAAGCCGCATCGACTCTCAGCATGACAACCGCAAAATGCGCATTACCGAAGCGGTATGCCGTGGTGCGGTAGAAACAGCCGAGAAGCTGGAAGCGCCGCTGATTGTGGTCGCGACCGAAGGCGGTAAATCAGCCAAGTCCGTACGTAAGTATTTCCCTAATGCCACTATTCTGGCATTAACCACCAACGAGCAGACCGCTCGTCAGCTGATCCTGAGTAAAGGGATTGTCGCTTCCGTGGTTAAGGAAATCGCTTCTACGGATGATTTTTACCGTATCGGTAAAGAGGCGGCGATTGCCAGCGGCTACGGTCGCAAAGGTGATGTCGTGGTTATGGTTTCCGGCGCGCTGGTTCCTAGCGGAACCACGAATACCGCGTCCGTGCACGTTCTGTAATCAAAGATTACGCCTTGTAGTGTAAAAGCGCCCTGAGTGGCGCTTTTTTTACAGCTTAGCACAAAAGTTTTTCTAAAAATTCCAATCGGAATGAACGATGCAATTGTGCTGTAAGGCGCGATAAGCCCGATTGAAATCGTCTGTTTTCGCTAAATTTTTTGGGTTTTCCTGTAAAGACGGTGCTTCTTTGAGCGAACGATCAAATTTAAGCACGTTCTCATCAAAAATTTATTCTCATTGGAAAAAACTTTGTGTAATACTTGTAACGCTACATGGAGATTAACTCAATCTAGAGGGTATAAATAATGAATCGTACTAAACTGGTACTGGGCGCGGTAATCCTGGGTTCTACTCTGCTGGCCGGTTGCTCAAGCAACGCTAAAATCGACCAGCTGTCTACCGACGTTCAGACTCTGAACGCTAAAGTTGACCAGCTGAGCAACGACGTGAACGCAATCCGTTCTGACGTTCAGGCTGCTAAAGACGACGCAGCACGCGCTAACCAGCGTCTGGACAACCAGGCTCACTCTTACCGTAAGTAAGAGTTCTGGTTTAAAAATGGCGCACATTGTGCGCCATTTTTTTTGCCTGTTTTAAACCGAACATTTCCGGGTCGCCTGCTGCATTCCGGCCAGATATGACTTCAACAACCTTTCCCGATGCACTGATAATCCCTTTTCACTTACGGGTCGTCTGCCGCATCCAGCCAGATATGACTTCCGCGGCCCTTTCCCGGTGCATTGACAATCCCTTTTCACTTGCGGGTCACCTGCCGCATCCAGCCAGATAATGACTTCCGCAGCCTTTTCCCGGTGCACTGACAATCCCTTTTCACTTGCGGGTCGCCTGCCGCATCCAGCCAGATAATGACTTCCGCAGCTTTTTCCCGGTGTACTGACAATGCCTTTTCACTTCCGGGCCGTCTGCCGCATCTGGCCAGATATGACTTCCGCAGCCTTTTCCCGGTGCACTGACAATGCCTTTTAACTTCCGGGTCGCCTGCCGCCTCTGACCAGATATGACTGCCGCAGCCCTTTTTTACCGTGCTGCCGATAGCCTTTGGTTTTCGTCTTGCCTGCTACGCTCTGGCGAGAGCCTTACTTCCGCTCGCTACCCTAACCCTGATGCTGAAAAGCGCTTAAAGCGCTGCTGAGGCGCTCTCAGAGGCCACCGGCGGCACTTCGCCGCTGTTTACCAGCACAGGTAACCCGGAGCGCCTTTTCAAGGCTTCTTTAATAACCTGCCGATCGCTCAACTCGCTGCCTACAAATTTTTTGGTCTGGGCGGTCAGAGTAATGGGCATCGTCTGGGGATCGTCCTTTTCACCGTGTGACAGCGGCTGATGAACTTCGATATAACGCTTGCCATCCGGCTCTACGGCATACTTAACGGGCTGATTAACGATCTGCACGCGAGTGCCTTCAGGCACGCTGTTAAACAGGTTTTCGATATCGTTGGGCCGCAGGCGAATGCAGCCCGAGCTGACCCGCATCCCAATGCCAAAATCGGCGTTGGTGCCGTGGATCAGATAATGACCTTTCCCATAGGCCAGGCGTAGCGCATACAGCCCCATTGGATTATCCGGGCCGGCCGGGATGGTGACGGGCAGCGTTTTACCTTCTGCCGCGTAGCGCTTGCGGATATTGGGTGTAGGGGTCCAGCTGGGATTAGGGATTTTCTGGCTGATACGCGTGACCATGGCGGGAGTGTTGGCTCCGAGCTGGCCGATGCCAATCGGGTAAACGATAACCTTATTTTCATCCTTCGGATAATAGTAAAGGCGCAGCTCGGCAACGTTGACCACTATCCCTTCCCTTTTGGTGTCGGGCAGCAGCATCTGCGTGGGAATAACCAGTTGCGTTCCCGCTTTCGGCAGCCAGGGATCGGTGCCCGGATTGGCTTCCAGCATGCCCAGCAAGCCGGTGTGAAAGCGGGCAGCGATAGTTTCCAGCGGACGGCCATCATTGGGCACGGTATAAAGCTGGTTTTCACCAATTAAACGGCTGTCGGCCGCAGGAAGCGGATAGTCGGCCGCTCGCGCCAGGGAGAAAAAGAAGAATAACGAAGAGAGGATTATAATTTTCATCTGTATTTCTCGTCAGGGTAAACAATACTTCCCGTCATCATGACGGGAAGCCTGTCGAGAAGTGTAGCAACTCAGCGGCTGATGCTGTCCTGCGCTTTCTGACGAATGGCGCGGATCATTGCTTCCAGCCCCTGCGAGCGTGATGGGGTCAGGTGCTGAGTGAGGTCCAGCTCGCCAAACCACGGGCGCACGTCAAAATCGAGGATTTCCGCTGGCGTCATCTGTTGGTAAAGCACGAATACCAGCGCGATAAGGCCCTTAACGATAGCGGCATCGCTGTCGCCCTGCAGCAGCACGCGGCCCTGCTCGTCCAGATTCATTACGATCCAGACCTGGCTCTGACAGCCGGAAATGGTATTTTCCGACTGGTGCAGGGCTTCTGGCAGCACGGGCAGCTTTGCACCCAGTTCAATCACGTAGAGATACTTCTCTTCCCAGTTGGCGCAGCGGGAAAAGTTACGAACCAGTCTCTCTTTATCGGGCAGTGTGGCCATGCAGTTCTCCTTTACCTGGACGGCTTAACCGCCCAGCAGCATATGTATACGCGTCAGGCCTGCCGCCAGGCGGTCGACCTCTTCCTCGGTATTATACAAAACAAAGGAAGCACGGCACATCGCAGGGACGCCGTAATGGTGCATCAACGGCATAGCGCAATGGTGCCCTGTGCGGATAGCAATCCCGTAGCGATCCAGGAAGCTGCCCACGTCGTAAGCATGATGTTGGCCCAGGTTGAAGGCGATAACGCCTGCGCGATGCTGCGGCCCGTAGATCACCAAATCGGGCACGGAGGCCAGCTTGTCCATCGCATAGCGCATCAGCGACTGCTCGCGCTGCGCAATATTATCCAGACCAAGCGCGTCCACCCACTTTAACGCTGCGCCAAGGCCCATGATGCCGCCGGTATTTGGCGACCCGGCCTCAAAGCGCCACGGTGCTGCCGCATAGGTCGTTCCTTCGGTAAGGCTGACGGTAGCGATCATCGATCCGCCCCCTTCCCACGGCGGCATGGCATCCAGCATGGCTTTACGCCCGTAAAGAATGCCGATACCGGACGGGCCATAAATTTTATGGCCGGAGAACAGATAAAAGTCGCATCCCAGATCCTGCACGTCGACTTTTTCATGCATCACGGCCTGCGCGCCATCGATCAGCGTTGCTACGCCTGCGGCTTTCGCCTGCGCGACCAGCTCTTTAACCGGATTGATGGTCCCCAGCACGTTAGAAACGTGCGTAACGGCCAACATCCGGGTGCGGCTGTCCATCAGGTTTGACAGCTCGGCTACGTCCAGCTCGCCGTTGGCGGTCAAAGGAATAAAACGAACTTCCGCGCCGGTGCGCTCGGCCACCATCTGCCACGGCAGAATATTGGCGTGGTGTTCCATTTCGGTGATGATGATGTTGTCGCCGGGCTGCAGCTGGCTGCCGCCCCAGCTGCTGGCAACGAGGTTAATCCCCTCGGTGGTGCCCTTAACAAACACGATTTCCTCAGGCGACGCGGCATTAAGGAAACGCGCGGCGTGCGCGCGTACCTCTTCCATCTCCGTAGTCGCTTCGGCGCTCAGGGTATGAATACCCCGATGCACCGCCGCGTAGCCGTGCTCGTAGAAGTGGCTTTCCGCATCGATAACCGCCTGCGGTTTCTGCGCGCTGGCGGCGCTATCAAGGTAAGCCAGCGGCTGACCGTTTACTTCTCGCGCCAGAACAGGAAAATCGGCCCTGACGCGCGTCAGGTTAAAACTCATTTAATGCCTCCGGGGAAGCGCTGTGCGATACGCTGCATCACCGCTTCCTTCAGTACCTCGTCCGTGATGGCTTCGGTAAGCTCGGCGGCGAAAGCGTAGATAATCATGCGCTGAGCAGATTCTTCGCTGATGCCGCGAGCGCGCAGATAGAACATCTGTTCGTCGTCAATACGGCCAATAGTGGCACCGTGGCTGCACTTCACGTCGTCAGCGTAGATTTCCAACTGCGGTTTGGTGTCCACTTCCGCCAGGCGTCCCAACAGCAGGTTGTTGTTGGTCATCTGGCCGTCAGTTTTCAGCGCGTGCTTCGCCACTTCAATCTTGCCGTTAAACACCGCACGAGCTTTATCGCGCACGATGGTTTTATGGAGCTGACGGCTCTGGCAATAGCCTTTGTTGTGCTCCAGGTAAGTTCGGCTGTCGCACACTTCTTTCTCTACCGGCAACATCAGGCTGTTAATCGACAGCTCAGTGCCTTCGCCGTTCAGCTGCGTGCTGGTATTGTGGCGTGCAAGACCGCTTCCCAGCAGGAAGCTGTGGCTTTGTACGCGCGCATCGCGCTCGATCAGCAGGTCGTTGTGCGCAAAATGGTTGCTGCTCGCATGCTCAAAGGCCAGCTTGTAGTGCGTCAGCTGCGCATTGTTGCCCACGGTGGCGGTAAAGCGAGCGCCGGTGAAATGCGTACTTTCGTTCAGGCTGACATAGTGCTCAATAATCGTGGCTTGTGCGCCATCGTCCAGCTGCAGATGGTGGCGATAGTGCGACGTATTCATTTCATCCTGCGCGCTGCCGCTGCTGATATGCAGCAGATAAACGGCACGGTCGACCGACTTGCCGCGCGGCAGATGAAGGGTGGTCACCTCTTCCGCCAGGCTTTCGGTCAGATGCAGGAAGACGTCAGGCTGCACAGGCGCGTTCAACTCGCGGCGGCCCGCAGCTTTAGTGATCTGAATATCAAACAGATCCCAGTTGCTATCGCTCAGCTGCGCGTTAAAGCGGCCATCGATGAAGACTAATTTAATCGCATCGATATTCAGCGCCAGCGCGGCGACGTCCGCCGCATTCAGCTCGGCGGCGGTCGGCAGCACAAAGTTATGTGCCAGCAGGCCATCCAGCGGCGTATATTTCCAGTTCTCCTGCTTGCGCGTCGGCAGCCCTAAACGCAGCACCTGCTGCCAGTGCTGCTGAGCCTGCAAAGAACGCTGCTCGCCCTGGGTCTCGAACAGGTGATGCCACTGCTGCAGGGCGTTTTCACTATTCCTGTTCGGTAAGCCAGCCATAGCCTTGCTCCTCCAGTTGTTTCACCAGCGAGAAATCGCCTGATTTCACGATTTTTCCCTGATAGAGCACGTGCACAAAGTCAGGCTTGATGTAGTCCAGAATACGCTGATAGTGGGTAACGATGATAAAAGCACGCTTGCCGTCACGCAGCGCGTTCACGCCGTTTGAAACAATTTTCAGCGCATCGATATCCAGTCCGGAATCGGTTTCATCCAGGATGCAAAGCTCCGGCTCCAGCGCTGCCATCTGCAGGATGTCGTTGCGTTTTTTCTCGCCGCCGGAAAAGCCGACGTTGACTGAACGGGTCAGCAAATCTTCCGGCATTTTCAGCAGGTGGATTTTATCTTCAATAAAATCCTGGAAGTCGAAGCGATCCAGTGATTCCTGGTCACGGTATTTGCGTACGGAGTTCACCGCCGTCTGCAGGAAAAACTGGTTGCTGACGCCCGGAATTTCTACCGGATACTGGAAGGCCATGAAGATGCCTTCGCCCGCACGGTCTTCCGGCGACAGCTCCAGCAAATCTTTGCCCTTAAACTCAACGGCACCACCGGTGATTTCATACTCTTCGCGGCCCGCCAGCGTAGCGGAAAGCGTACTTTTACCTGAGCCATTCGGGCCCATAATGGCGTGCACTTCACCCGGCTTCACTTCCAGGCTCAGCCCGCGCAGGATTTCTTTATCTTCGATACTTACCTGTAAATCTTTAATGCTTAACATAATCTTTCCTGGGCAATACCTCGCGGCATTGCGCAAAATGAATAAGCAGCGGGGATCAGCCCACGCTGTGTTCGAGACTGATCGCCAGCAGTTTTTGCGCTTCCACCGCAAATTCCAGCGGCAGCTCGGAGAAAACGTCTTTACAGAAGCCGTTCACGATCATGGAAATGGCATCATCTTCGCTGATGCCGCGCTGCAGGCAGTAGAACAGCTGATCTTCGCCAATGCGTGAGGTGGTTGCCTCATGTTCCAGCTGCGCAGTATTGTTGCGCACTTCCACATAAGGGAAGGTATGTGCGCCGCACTCGGCGCCAATCAGCATAGAATCGCACTGCGTAAAGTTACGGGCGTTGGTCGCCGTCGGCATGATTTTTACCAGGCCACGGTAGGTGTTCTGGCTTTTACCCGCCGAAATCCCCTTGGAGATGATCGTGGATTTGGTGTTTTTGCCGATATGGATCATCTTGGTACCGGTGTCAGCCTGCTGATGACCGCTGGTCAGCGCAACAGAGAAGAACTCACCCACGGAGTTATCGCCGCGCAGGATAACGCTTGGATACTTCCAGGTGATCGCCGAACCGGTTTCCGACTGCGTCCAGGACATCTTGCTGTTTTCGCCTTCGCACAGCGCGCGCTTAGTCACGAAGTTCAGGATGCCGCCTTCCGTTTCGCCGCCCGCGAACCAGTTCTGCACGGTAGAATATTTCACTTCCGCGTCTTTATGGATGATGACTTCCACCACCGCCGCGTGCAGCTGATAGGTATCGCGCACCGGCGCAGAGCAACCTTCGATATAGCTGACGTAGCTGCCTTCATCGGCAATCAGGATAGTCCGTTCGAACTGGCCGGTTTTTGCCGCATTGATACGGAAATAGGTGGACAGCTCCATCGGGCAGCGCACCCCTTTCGGGATGTAAACAAAAGTACCGTCTGATGCCACCGCCGAGTTCAGCGCCGCGAAGAAGTTATCGTTGGCCGGAACCACGGTACCCAGATACTGTTTTACCAGCTCGGGATGCTCGTGGATCGCTTCGCCAAAGGAGCAGAAAATAATGCCCTGTTCCGCCAGCTTGCCACGGTAGGTCGTCGAGACCGACACCGAGTCGAAAATGGCGTCTACAGCCACTTCCTGCCCTTCACGCACCGGTACACCCAGCTGTTTGAAGGCGTTTTCCACTTCTTCCGTCAGGTAGTTTGGCGCAGCCGCGCCTGACGTCTGCTGGGCACCCGGTTCCGAGGCACAGCTGTCATCACAACTGCCGCAGGACGGGGCCGAGTAATAGCTGTAATCCTGATAGTTCAGTGACTTATAGTTAGCTTTCAGCCAGTGCGGCTCTTCCATCTCCAACCAGGCCGCGTAGGCTTTCAGGCGAAAATCGAGCATCCACTCCGGCTCATTGCGTTTAGCAGAGATCGCACGCACCACATCCTCGTTGATGCCGTGAGCGAACTCCTCGGTTTGCAGCTGTGTAAAGAATCCTTCCTTATAATTCTGGCGGCTTCCTTCCCAGACCTGCACGTCGTCTGATGTATCAGTATTTCGGGACATAAAATTTACTCAACGCCAAAGCTCTCACCACAGCCACAGGCGTGTTGAGCTTTAGGATTATTAAATTTGAAGATCTGGTTCAGGCCTTCGCGGACGAAATCAACTTCGGTTCCATCAATGAAAGGCATAGCCTGCAGCGGTACATACAGGTTCGCGCCGTTGTGGGTAAACACTAAATCATCTGAAGCAGGCTCTTTAGTTAAATCCATGGTATAGCCGAATCCGGCGCAGCCGGACGTCTTAACGCCCAGCTTTAACCCCTTCACTTGCGGGTCACTGGCAGACAGCGCGATGATTTGCTGTGCGGCGCTGTCGGTAAGCGTCAGTCCTTTCCAGACGAAATCATCTGGAGAAAAAGAAGCGGTTGTTGCTGATGGCATAACATTACCTCGCGAGTCGGTAGCCCAGCGGGCTGATACCCCTATGTTAGTGATAATGATTGTCTCTTCAACCTCTTGTTTTGCAGGGATTAAGGCCAACCGGTTTTTTTTGGGCCTCTTTATTCAGTTTAGACCCTGTGAAGAGGTTTACGATGTGCGTCACGCAATGATTTAACGAAATGGTAACACATTGAAAAGCAGCCAGTAAATATCAGCCGCGCTGCGCTAAGCAGGAATAATAGTTATTTTACCCCTTTCATCGTTAGCGCGTATCGTTATTACCAATTTATCTGAGAGGCAGCATAAATCGATAAAAATTTTTTTCGCCAGCGTTGAATAATGCGCCAGGTATAATATGATAATGATTATCATTAGCGTAAATAGGCCCGATATGAAGCTGACAATGAGTGCCTGGCTGCAACATAAAATGGATGAATACCTGTTTTCCATCCGGGATATCACCGTCGATTACGCTATGGCGCAGGCCAGCGTGAACCAGCCCGAATGTACGCTGCAGCAGCTGCGCAAGTATAACGATACCTGTCTTGATATGGCTGAAATTTGCCAGCTTAACGGCGACGATCGGCGCTATCTGCACACGCTGGGCAACCTGCATCAACGCTTATTGCAGGAGTTGGGCAATCCCGAGCGCGATCGGCTCTTCCGTATGCAAGCATGGCAGCTGGCGCGACACTC
Organism: Erwinia sp.; assembly: GCF_031978025.1. Taxonomy (NCBI): domain Bacteria; kingdom Pseudomonadati; phylum Pseudomonadota; class Gammaproteobacteria; order Enterobacterales; family Erwiniaceae; genus Erwinia; species Erwinia sp. The sequence continues at coordinate 1,599 of NZ_DALZCD010000048.1, read as the reverse complement.
GCTTACCCGACTGTGCCATCAGCTTGCGCTAAGCGGCGAGTGGGATAAAGCGACCGCGCTACAAAATGAATTTGTCCGTAAAGCCTCGCAGATTATGTAGCCTGCCACCAGGACAGACCATTATACCCTGGCGGCATAAAGAGATCTGCCCTAGCGGGCACTCAATACCGCTTAAAGCAGTTCTAAAAGCGCCTGTAAGGGATGCCGCATACCGTTGCCTTCGATGCGTTTTACTTGGCTGCGGCACGAGTAGCCGGTTGCCAGGCAGCGCTGCCGCGGTAATTTCTGTAGCGTCTGGTGCCATGAAAGTTCATAAATGCCCAGAGAATTGGCCAGATTTTTCGTTTCATGCCCGTAAGTCCCCGCCATTCCGCAACAGCCTACGCTGACGTTTTCCAGCTTTGCGCCAAAGCACGCAAAAATCTCTGCCCACTGCTGGCTGGAAGCCGGTAACGCGGTCACTTCCGTACAGTGACCGAACAGATACCAGGCCTCGCCACCCTGAGGGACAGGCTGGCGCCCGGGCAGCACCGTTTGCAGCCACTCATGCACCAGCTGCACGTGGAAAGCACCCCGTTTTTCGCCGAGGCTCTGGTATTCATCGCGATAGCAGAGAACCAGTGCCGGATCGACCCCCACCATCGGCAGCTGGAGTGTCGCCACGCGGTTAAGGAAATCCGCTGTTTTCTGCGCGGTTCTGGCGAAACGCTGGAGAAAGCCTTTGATATGCTGCGCCTTGCCATTAGGCGAGAAAGGCAGGACTACCGGCTGATAGCCCAGCTTTTCCACCAGCGCCACAAAATCGGCGATCAGCCTGGCTTCGTAATAGCTGGTGAACGGATCCTGCACAATCAGCACATACCGCGCGCGCTGCGCCTCGCTCATGGCTTCAAGCTGCTCCAGCGTGGTGGTTATCGCCCGCTGTCCGGCCAGCTGCTGTTTCAGGTTTGGCGAGGAAAGCAACGGCAGATCGACCATGCCGACATGGTTTTTACTCAGTTCACGCACCAGCGGCTGACGTAAGAAGAAGTTAAAAAACGTCGGTGCTTTTGCCATCAGCGGCGCGTAGCTTTCCACGCTGGCGACCAGGTGGTCGCTGACGGGACGCAAATAGCGGGTGTGGTAAAGCTGCAGGAAGCGGGAGCGGAAGCCAGGCACGTCGATTTTTATCGGACACTGAGTGGAGCAGGCTTTACAGGCCAGGCAACCCGACATCGCCTCTTTCACCTCGTGCGAAAAATCATATTCGCCACGCTTTGCGTGCCAGCTATTGCGGGTACGCTCGATCATGCCGCGCAGGCTCACTTTCGCCTGCGGCAGTGAACGCTCCAGCGCCAGCGGATCGACGCCCTGCTCTGCCAACAGCCTCAGCCATTCACGGGTTAACGTCGCGCGGCCTTTCGGCGAATGAATACGGTTGCCGGTGATTTTCATTGACGGACACATCGGGCTGCGTACGTCAAAATTAAAGCACAGGCCGTTACCGTTGCACTCCATGGCCCCGCGCCAGTCGCTGCGCACGCTGACGGGTATCTGCCGATCGAAGGTGCCACGCTTTACCGCATCCACTTTCATCATCGGTTCGTCAACGCCCCACGG
>NZ_DALZCD010000047.1:0-19946 GCF_031978025.1 Erwinia sp. | reverse complement strand
GGATCGCACGGAGATCTACGCTCAGATTATTGTCACGCAGCATTTCTTCCAGAATCGGTATACAGGGCCACTCTTCACCCGACAGGCCCAGCCATTCCTCGGACTGTCCCTGATAGCTGACGTGGGTGGGGTTAAGACTAATAGAGGGAACCTGCCAGAGGTCGGCGAATATCTTGCCAAGCCAGCTAAGCGGGCCGTAGGCGACAATATCGGGCCGGTCGTTCTCAAAGGCTGCCAGCAAAGGGCGACAGGTAGCCTGAGCTTCCCGTGCCAGCTCGCGGACAACATAGTCCATTTCCTCTGGCCGTGGCTGCTCTTTGGTAAAAGTGGGTTCAAACAGAACCGGCGTGGCGCCGCAGGAAGCCACAAGGGGAGAAAACTCTGGCGAGGTGGTGTAACTGACCCTGTAACCGCGTGCGACCAGTTCCCTGACCAGCCCCAACGTCGGGTTGACGTGCCCCTGTTCAGCACAGTTAAAAATGGCCACGTGCCGCCGGGTGCGCTTTCCGCTTAAATTCACTGTCATAGTCAGATTTCCTGAAAAGATGAGAGTTAAAATCGCTTTAGTTTTCCCTTTGCCTGACCACTGCTGTAACCGTCCTTGTAGCTGGCCATCGCTATCAGTGACGGCGGCTCAGAGATTCTCAAAGATATCATTCGGTTAATGAAATTAATATGTCAGGATTTATTCAGAACAGGGAGACAGCTGCCGATCGGCGCCGCCTGAATGCAGTTTGCCGGGACGGCCTGGCTACTGTGAACGTAAAGGCCATGCCGATTGACTCTCTTTTCAGAGAGAAAAAGGTTAACGGTACGCTGTTTGGCCTATCGTTGCCTTTTCAGGGATATCATCGCGGATGTGGAGGGATTGACGCTCTGCGATGTGTGAGGAAAACAGGCTGGCATGGCACGCTGAAGCGAGGCAGACGAGGGATTGATAACACTCTTTTTTCTAAATTGCTGCGTAAAGACGGTACTGGCGCGGCATAGGGCGGATTAGCGCTTTTAAATCTGTTTTGAGCTGAGTGATGTGATTTTGATTGCCATGTTGAGGCAGTTTTATGAGGGAGGCATGAAGCGATCCCCCGGAAGCGGTTCCTGAACATCTATTTATAAGCGTTCAGTCCCCACTGCAGGCAACAAAAAACCCGCAAACTCAAAGAGAATGCGGGTTCTTGTGGGGTTTCGGTCAGTAATCGCTACTGACAGAATATTACCAGCACCCCCTGCTTTACCATCAGCCGCCCAGTCATTGCATTGAGGATCTTATGTTTTCCTGTTAGATGGACCATCATCGTCCCAACACCATGAACGCCTGACTATTTTTATCATCAATTATTTCCACTTCTCATCTACGTTTTCCATTTCTTTTGTAATATGAAAAGCAAGTATAAACCCTGATATCCAATCTCCTTCAGGCCATTTTTATTTGTCACTATTTATATTAAATATATTATGGTTGAATTCGAATTTATAATTTCTTTGTAGGTTTTTCACCGGGATTAGTTTTCCCTGTGAGACAGGGGTTGTCGTCGACTTTAACATCCTGCGATCCAACACAGTCAGTGATTTTAATGGGGGTGCTTGATGGTTTAGATATTAAGCATTATTTTTTATTTTAATTAAATTCTAATAGCGCAGCGATTATTTATATAATTAAGAAATATCTGGTGTCAATTTTCAGTGCAAACGTTGATGGCGGTGAAATAATTGTCCATGACAAAACGTTAACAATAGTTTTATAGTGCTATTAGAAGTAAGTTGCAGAGAGGCAATGGGTTAAGGTTGCCAGAAGCTATACTAAATAGAGGCGTTGGTTAATTTTATGGTTATTTTTTGTGACTAAAATACTATAAGTGTTTTTTTTGGTTTTTGTTCTGCGTTAAGTTGCATCAATACCCATGACTTACTTTTCTTTGAGAGTTAATAATAACCAGTTTTAGGGTATTAATAAAAAACTTGATAATTCTTGCTAAGAAGCGTTAGTCTATAATGACTTTAACATCATTCAGGGATGAAGCATGGACGTTTTTCCTAATGATATACAATCAAAGCTAGAATTAGTCTTCTCGAAAGCGGCAGCACTTTTACCGGCTGACGTTGGCCAACAGCTTCTTGCAATGCTTACCCCCTCTGCTTTGGCTACCATGGCGGGAGTAATAGTGATTTGGGCTGGGTCACACTTTTTTGGAATGGGTGAAATCGCTGATTTAGTGCTTCTCATTATAGGGTGGGCTGCTGTAGGGGGCGTGGCGCTAGAAGCCGCTAAGAAGTTATATGATTTTGCTACAAAAACTAACGCTGCTCGTCATGACAGGGATCTGGACGCTGCTGCTAAAGATTTAGCAGACGCTATAACTCTATTGGGCGTCAATACTGTTCTTGTACTTCTATTGAAGAAGAAGCCTGGTGATACATTCAAAGCTCCTTTCCGGGGAGTAAAAATGCCAAGATATAGTAATGATATCGGAAAAAAAATGAGTCTGCCTCGTAATGGGGGATGGCGATATACACCTAAGATTAAAATTACAAAATACCGTGATGTCGCTCAGGGGGGAACTAAACCTTGGGGCGACGTAGAAGTTGGACGAAATTATTATTCCGAGGCAATGTCAAAGGACGAGGCCTATTTACAGATGCTATCTACTCTTTACCACGAGCAGGTTCATATGGCGATTGCGCCTAAGTTTTATCTACTAAGAGAACTTAGGGTATTTATGAGGCAAAGTGCTTATAACAAATCTTTCATACTGCGCTATCTGGAAGAGGCCCTAGCTGAAACTATTGGACTATTGAGAGCAAGAGGCATGAGAAGTGAGTATATTCTTGAAGGTTTTAAATTTCCTCTTGGAAATACTTACGAAATTACTTATACACTATTGCGACATGAAGCCGCGGGTATTCTTTTAGGGCCAGTTGTCGTTAGTGGGTTAATGTATAATGCCTGGTATGGAGTTCAGAAATGATAACAGAAAGTAAAGCTATTGAAATTGCGAAAGAATATGCAAATAAAACGGGTTACGGCTGGGATGAACGCTTTCATGAAGTTGAGAAAAAAAATTTTGATGGTCAATCTGTTTGGGTTATCTCAACCTCCGACTTAACATTTTCTGAAGAACTTCCGTGGATGATGGAAAATATGCCTAATCCAATAAAGTATTACGTAGATCTATCTTTTGGTAAATGTATTGCTGTTGAAGTAAGAGGTCGTGTGATTTCCCGCCTGGACAAGTGAAAGTGCTTTTTATGGATTGTAAAAAATGAGAGTGATTTCCCAATAAGTTTGAATGCTTTATATGGAGGTTGAAAAGCATGCATATACACAGAGTAGTAAAATCTGCACAAAAATTGATGCAGTAAAATACGGTTTTCTTGATTATCCCTATGAGTGATATAAATACTTCCTTACCAGGTAGATAATGTTGTAGCCTCACTCAAGTAGCTTCCACTGTAACAATCAGGATTTCGCCAGGCAACAGAAAAACAGCAGGTTTCAAAAACCCGCTGTTTAAACTGTTTTTTAGGGTTCTCTCTGGATGTCACCAGAAAAAACGTTGGGGTTAGTTTGGTCGGCACGAGAGGATTTGAATATTTCATTTAAAATTATAAATTTTAAAGTATTTTAAAATCATATTTATGTTAAATATGCCTATGCCTACGCCTAAAACATATGCTTGTGAAATTTACTTACTTTTCCATTGTCGACGTAAGAGAGCTATGAAATCTTCGACATATAAAAGCTTATCTAAGGTAAATGCCTGTCTTCCAACATGAGCTGGGTTCAAGAAGACCGGAGCTTTATCTTGTCCCATAGAGAATGATGAATACATAGTATTGGGACTAGCCAGGTACTCAGCCTGAGTTTTCCATGGGGCTGAGGCGCTACCTGATATGCTTAGCGCAGGCACGAGATGAGTTAATTGTTGTGTAGGGTCGATGTCAGAGTAGATCCATAAAGCATAATCTAAAGCTTTTGAGATCTGCTCAGTTACCTGTTCTTCGATGATGGCGGGAAGGCCTCCTGAAGGTGAAGACAAAGGTAATGAGATCAGTAGATCGCCATTAGAATGTAGCTTTACAAGATTCTTAAGATCCCGGTTTAGCGCCTGATATATACACAGCGCTCCATTTTCAAGCGATACATTTGTGCCAAATTGCTTGTCGAAGATAGCATGCCTGCCGAAAAGAGCTTCTTTTGATAACTTATCCTCAAGCTCTTTAGAGTCCATTTGAGCAGGACGGATAATGGTTGAATCAGGGCCGGCAGCAATTGAGATATCCAGATTGATTGCGCTTTGTGAAAAAGTTTGGTTACTTCGCGGCAGATTCTCAACTGCTCTAGTTTTAAGGCCCGCAGGATCAAGAGGTGCTACTGCACGGGCAAGTACAAAGTTATGAATTGCTTTAAGAGCTTTAGCTTTTAGATCTTCAGCTGAAGAAAATTCTCCTCTAAAAAGACCTTTTTCCCAGGTACTTACTTCTTTTATCAGTTTATCCTGTTCAGGTTCCGCTTCACTGATTTCACTTTCAATAAAGATAATCAATGGCTTGGTATTACGAGCTTCAATAACTTCCTCGTGGGTTGCTGACAGGCCTGACTGTTGTATCGCTCCATATCGAGAGCCTAAAATCAAGATTACAGCGTCAGATTCACGAACACCGTTAAGACAAGTGATTTGTGGCGAATTTGCTCTAGCCCCAAAATCCTCTGCCATAAGTGGTTTATGACCAAGAACACAAACAGCATCCTTGACAGCTTTTCTTTTGTCTTCAAAACCCGATATCAACGAACTTATGAAAATATTCATATGAATCCTCAGTAGACAGGTTATTAATAAGTATAGGCATTAATAGTGAGTTGACCTTTGTTACCAAATAGGAAAATTATGAAAAATTGGTCTGCTGAGGATACAAGAGCAGTTAAAGCCTGGCTGAACATAGAAAACCACAAGATTTTTGAAGATATAACGCTCAATGCGCTTTATCACAAGTTATGGGCATGAGCCCTTCTTTTTAAGTCATGGCCTACTAAAGAAAAAAGGTCGGGCGTGGTGGATACATGAGACAGACCTTTAACGGTAAGCACATGTTATTCAGGTCTGAACAGCTCGACTACATGGAAGATGACCATACTCTTCAAAGCCCACCTCATATCTTCATTACGGACATAACGAGGCTTGCTGAACTCAGCATAACCGCACTGAGAGTTAGTCAACGGGGAGCAGGTCACAATATCTCTACTAATATATAAAAGTATATGTTTTCACAAATTGATATAGACTTTTTAATATTATCTTTTGAGATTGATGGTCTACTTGGGTTGTTTTGGGCGTTTTCATTGAAATCTAAATCAAGGAAAGTTATTTTATTATTTCGAACAAAGTATAGGAGTAAAGATAGAACCGCTCTAAATATTTCTCCTGCTTCTTCAATACACGATTTTAAAGACTCTGTGAATGTAGGTTTGATATGTATTTTTATTTCTTTAGCAAATCCATTATATAAAGCCTTAAACAAGGTTGTAAGTAAAGGCTTGTCTAAAATCATTGGTAGATCTTATAATTAATTAAAACTCTTTCGAATGATTATTTCACGAAACAATACAAAAAATATTTCAAAACATGCCTTGTTACATGAATAAAATTTATAAGTCATAAGGTGTTGTCCATATTATTTTTTAAAACAGTGAGTTAACTGTAACTCTTTATTAAGTGAGACACGAGAATGATATTCTTATGTCTCAACTCTCTGCCTATTTAGCGGCACTTAGAGTGCAAACCACTAAATTGGTATTATATAATATAGTACATTGGTTCTTTATAAGTGATTTTATTATCACTTTCCATCTTTTGAATTATGGATATGATGATGCCTTTTAAAGTACTACTTGTAGCCTTGAAGCCCATAGCCCTTGATACAGAATTGACCAACTCGTCTTGGGTAGCACCGAAGCTTTTATTGATAATCTCAATAATTCCTGCCTCCATTTCCTTATTAGATATGTTTTCCGACTTCCTTAATCCTGCTGATTTAACATTTGTTCTGTCTCTCAATGTTATGGAAAGATTATCGTTGTATAAAAAGTCATCTTCTAGGGAAAATGAAGAGTTTGAGGTTGTGATTTTTATGGCATCTTTAACAACTGCTTCAATACGGGCCCCTGCACGTTGTAAACCCCATGCTGACCTGACACGAGTGATAACTTCATTCACATGTATTGGGGCTTCCACAAGAACAATTTGCTCAACTATCTTGGCGAGCACACCAACTGGGGTCTCATGAATCTGGAATCTTGTGTCAACGTCAGGAACTGCCTCAACATATGCCACAGCTTCATTGAAACTGCCTTCAATTGTCTCTAGACCAATTTCCGTGACAGTCTCTCTTTCTACTGTCACTATCTCGACAGGTACAGCTCTTGACCGAGATAGAGAAGTTTCAGTACGATTTTCGAGCTCTTTCTTAGCCGCCTGAATAGCAGAGAGAGTTTTCTGTAGTTGCTCTTCGGGGCGCTGGAACCAATCTGTGCTCCAGATCCTGTGAATGATCCAACCGTGATCCTCAAGCACTGCCTGACGTAGGCGATCTCTTTCTCTTGAAGAACGGGAAGAGTGGTATGTCATACCATCGCATTCAATCCCGATAAGGTAGCGGCCCGGCATATCAGGGTCGGCAATGGCTAAATCAATAAAGAAACCTGCAATGCCAACTTGAGGGTGGACCTGGAAGCCTTCTTTTTGCAGAGCATTTGCAACCTGTTCTTCGAACACACTATCCATTGAACGGCCACTTTGTTCTGCAACTGACAAGCGTCCTGTTCTTGCATATTGCAGGAAAAGTTTAAAAGCGAATACACCTCTTCCCTTAGCCCTTTCAAGATCGATATCTTCATCAGTGATTGAGGCATAAACTTCGCAACGCCTTTTGGCTCGACTGATGAGAACGTTCAAGCGTCTTTCACCACCCTCTGCTCCAAGAGGACCAAATCTCATTGCCATGTAGTTTTGTGGATTTCTGGCATATCCAACAGAAATGATAATGACGTCGCGTTCATCACCCTGAATGTTTTCAAGGTTTTTAACAAAAAACGGTTCGCTTGGGTGCGCATAGAAAAAATCCTCGAACTCAGGGTTCAGCCTGCGAAGCACTTCAAGCTCATCCTGAATACGCTTTCTCTGGGTAACAGAAAAAGTAGCAACACCTAAAGATAAATGAGGGTGGCTTCTTGCGTGTTCAAGAATGGCTGTTGCTACGCGTTTTGCTTCGTTTACATTGCTTCCAGATTCGAATACGCCATCTTCAACTTTATGGAAACGTAGGCCCATACCTGCTTCTTGTGTATAGGGGCTGGGAACTATAAAAAGCTTGTTTTCATAAAACTGGCTATTCGACACAGCAATCAATGACTGGTGACGACTTCTGTAATGCCAGCGAAGCATTCTTTGAGGCAACCCTCTGGCAACAAAAAGTCCAAGTATGCTCTCAATGTCTGCCACTTGTGCTGACTCGTCATCATCCTGCTCATCTGCGGAACCTGTCATTTTGGCGAAGAAAGAAGTTGGAGGTAACTGACGTTCGTCTCCGACAACAACTATCTGCTTACTTCGTGCAATAGCTCCTAATGCATCTACAGGTTGGATCTGACTGGCTTCATCCATTACCAGTAAATCAAACGACTGCTTACCTGGTACTAAAAACTGGGCAACTGACAGAGGGCTCATCATCATAACTGGTTTTAAGGCCTGAATAGCTGCACCAGCTTTTATCATGAGCTGTCGAATCGCCATATGGCCACGTTTGCGTGCCATCTCACCCCGCAGTACACCCACAGGGCCTACGCCAACTTTCGAGGGTATTGCTCTGTGGTGAGCTCTTACGACTTCAAAACTCGAAGCTTTGATTCTTCGCAGATCCATCTCAGCGAAGCTTGCTACTCTTCTTGAATGCAAATCACCATCAAAACGTGCCAGTTCTGGCTCATCTTCGACCATTAAAGACAGAATTGAGTCGAAATAAGTTCTGTCAAAAGTACCCGCTAAACGTTCCGAGGAAAGAACTCCACTACTTAAATCGGAGATTAATGGATAAATACCAAATGTTTTCGCCAGCTCTACACGGTTTTGCCAGGCAACCCATTTTGAAAGTTGTTCAGAATTATCTATCCAAAGAGTAATCTTGTCATAGACTAGATTAAATGGTATTTCATAAATATTTTCATTTTTGAAAATTGATCCATAGGAAGATCTAAGCGAAGTGATCACTGATGTGAGTTTGGTAAACTGCGCTTGAATAGACTCAATCAAGCTTCTGGATTTATCAACTAAACCCTGTCTGTCATCTATTTTAGACGCTAAGATTCTTAGATCGTCATTTGATTCAATCCATGAGTGAGCTTGAAGTAACAGATCCCAGTTACTGTTTTCTTTCAACCATAATGGATACATGGTTGACTGAGCTAAATTATCGTAAGTATGGATAATTTTGAGTTTTTGCTGAGCGCTTGACAACAAATTCAACAATTCAATACGATCAGAAACAGAGTATTCATCTTTGATGAAAACTTCTTTATAGGCGGAGTCCATAGTGCTTAGCACATCAGACTTGACTAAGAGTGATTCCAGTGGAATATTTTTAACGGAATAATAATTATCAAAATACTCTTCTGGTGTGGCTCCCAATGAATCCCAAAGAATACGACTTTCATCTAAAATTTCATGGGTGAGTTTTTTAAGCTGACTCAATTGATATGCTAAGGCGTCTTTGTTGGAGAGGCGACTTGCAATTATTCTGGCTTCAGAGTTAATACCGCGTAAGGTACGCATCCATTCGACAAGTGATTTCAGCAATTCACTATCGCTATTCTCACCTCGCCAGTCTGTACCAAATGCAGACTGTCCAAAATCGTTCAAATCAATGATGGATTTTCTTAATTTCTGTGCTTTTATCAACAACTCGAGATACTCAACCTGCTGAGGGATCATTAAGCTTTTATCATTTATCAATGAAAGAGTAAGCTTTTTCGACTTTCGCCATTCGCTATTAAGGAATTTAAAAGTGCCAGTGTTTTTTTCAAGGATGTTTCGGGTGCTTTCTACATCTGTTTCCCATGCCTTTTCAACAAAGATAAGATTGATTTTTTCTTTATATATACTAAGTTGTTTAATATCTGCAACTAGGCTTGCCGCTTTTTCAATACCACCCTCCCAGACAGTGGCAATGAACGCTTCTGGACTTACATTTGGAGCTTGAGTAATACTCTCTCCCAACTCAATAAGGCTTTCAATCTCGTTTAAATTAGAGAATCCTATTTTTGAACCCAACTCCTGCTGTAATCTTGAAGACTCTTTTAAGATCTTAGGTGTAAGTGTCCTCAGTTTATACGCAGCAGTAAAAGCATTTATATTAATATCTTCGGGTAGCTTACGATAGCCTTCTGAAAGGCTGGCGACCTCGGTGTTGAATTTATCTGCATGTAATTCTTTTTTAAGCTTGGCGTAAAGCTCTTTGAATGAGAATCCGGTTTCAATTAACGCTTTTGTCTTATCATTAGAAGTGGCCCATAACGGCGAGCTTAACGATTCAGGTGATAAATTAGGAGCTGAGTTGATTAATTCAGCTATTCGAATGAATTCCTGTAACTCTTTTAATGAGCCGATATGATAGGCTTCATTTGTTAGTCTGGAAAGAGTGATAGACTCTTCAATAGAATCTGAAAGTTCAGACTTTAGGTTCGTCAATGAAGTAGTGAGTCTTTCAACTTCACTGGGAAGTATTTCAGTTCTATCGATACCATTCCATGGGTGCGAATCAGGAATGCCAATATCACTTATCCTTTCAATTAATTCATTAATAAGTGCATGTCTTTTGGAGAAATCGTCGTTGCTCCATGATTCATACCCGTTAAGCTTATAATCGTTAGGATCAAAACCTGATTGTCTGAGACGTACCAGTTGCGCCATAACCTTATATGGCGTTAAGCCAGATGGCATGTACGTTTTATGAATCCTTGCGGGGTGATTGTTGAGGATATCTCGGCTTTCTGTGAGATTATTGACTAATGTATCTGGAAATTCTCCTCGAGGTGAACCAAGTTCCCAGACTCGCTTCAGTTCTTCAAGGAATGCTCTTTTGTTGGTTTTGTTGCTATGTAGCTCTAAACAAGCATCTCCGACACCCGCCTGATCAAGTCTGCGCTTAACTACTTCAAGGGCCGCCATTTTTTCAGCTACAAACAATACTTTTTTACCGTCTGCGACAGCTGAAGCTATGATGTTTGCGATTGTCTGAGATTTACCAGTTCCTGGAGGACCCTGAATAACCAAGCTTTTACCATTACGTACTTCGTGAATGGCAAGAGTCTGTGAGCTATCACTGTCCAAAATATGAAGCATTTCTCTGGGGGGAATGACTGAGTCAATTACAATGTCGTCAGAGATTAACTCACCATCAGAGAAGCCTGTTTCTAAAAGACTCTTTATTGATTCCTGATCTGTGATTTTTGAATCTGAAGGCCAGTTATCAGGATCTAAATCTGTGTACATCATAAATTTAGCGTAAGAAAAAAGTCCTAAATTCACTTCATTGTCTAATACTTCCCAGCCTTCTTTCAATGAAATGGTTTTCTTGATTTCAGAAAAATAATCCGTTAAAGAAAACTCTTCATCAATATTTAGTGAGGGTAGAGTTATTTGGTGAATGCGGCTGAGGAATGTCTCAAGCGACAGGTTGCTAATGATGTCCTCATCCCTGACTTTAATTTTAAAGCGTTCTCCTGCTTTAGCTCGCATTAATTCTACTGGCAATAATAAAAGAGGAGCATAGCGTATGTTTGTTTTCTTATTAGGATCTACCCATTTAAGCGATCCTAGCGAAAGAAACAGGATGTTTACGCCTTGCTCTTCTTCAAGGGTTTTTGAATCATAATATAAATCTAATAACTTTTTTTGTAATGTCTTTGGCGTGAGCTTTGTCTGGAGTTTTGTATCATTGTGGTTGGTTTCGGAGTCATCTAAGAAAATAATGTCTTCGGACTCTGTGTCTGTCTCACTGTTCTCATTGCTTTCATCTGTCTTTTTATCTTCTCGACCATGAAGAAAAGTGAATGGCTTGCCTTCTTCAAAAAGCATCTTGAACAAAATGTCAGATCTTTCATTAACTACTTCCAAAAATTTTGTAGTCTTTGATTTTGGTATGTTAAGTAAACGATTTCTAGCTGTCAGATCGAGTAACTCTGCTCGCGACTTTTCAAGTTTCTGGCTGAGTGACAGATTGGAGTTTTTGTAAAGTGAGCCTTCAATTTCGTCCATTACGCATAACCTTTGAATTGAGGATTTTACCTTGCTTATCAGTGCATTATCACTGTATGGCTAAGTAACTAAAATTTTTCTATACATATTAGAGTGTTTTGATATGAAAATTAAGAATTTTCTAATAAATATCGTTTAGTATTTTTTAATTCTTGAAAATCATTGGCTTAGCTAATGCCGTGCAAGTTGTAGCTGAGGTTACATGAGTTTGACATAAGTAAGATTGATGCTTTGGTGCTTCAAAGGTCAGAAAATAGGTAGCCAAGCTGGAGGGGTGTTCATACCCAAACAGCATATCGTTGTGAAAATGATTTGGTTGGGCTTAAAAATTTTATGCCTAATGTAGGTACTGATACATTATTAGGTTGTTTATTGAATGCTTTAGGTAACTATCAAGAAATGGTTCCTAGATATAATTAAAGTTTTTGAGCGCAACTATATGATTTATTTTGTTATTTTTTCTTTGGGCTTCGAGAGGTGACTTTGGATACTAGTGTTAATGCATGAAGCGGATTACGTATGACTCCAGTTATGTTTGTTCACTACTCAGATTATGTGTCTAAAACCCAGCTGGATTCGAGTGTAACCCTCCAGCCAAGCAATACGATACTCAGATAGTATCTCGGTCAAAACGACATTTAGTATTAATCGTATCCATGTTCATCTTGCTATAAACTCTTAAAAATTAGACCTTGATCAAATACCCATCAGTTTGTCAAAAGATCTCTTGATATAGCCAATTATTGCTCATATTTTGGACGGAAGGGTTCCCTCTTAAACGTTCACAGGAGAATTTCCATGGCACTCAAGCCTGGTCCGAAACGTATTGCTGACTCAACAGGTCAACCTGACCAGCGTCAGCGTGATAACAAGAAAACTTCGGGAAATAATCCAAAGGTAAAGCCTAGTAAAAATTCCAAACCATAGTTACATTTATAAGTAGTACATAATAAAAAAGCCTTCCGGGGCTTTTTTATTTACATAAAAGACTAATAAAAAATCATCAATACTAATCTAAACCAGAGTGAATGCTATAATTACCGCTTGCTGACAGTTCAACATGTCCGCCCCACCAAGCCATCATTTCTCTTTGTTGTTCAAGATACTGAGAACGGTTGTAAGCTCTCCTGACCTCATTGGTATCAATGTGAGCCAGTGCTGCTTCAATAACGTCTGGTTGAACCCCTTTCTCATTGAGAACCGTTGAAGCTATGGATCTCATACCGTGCGCAACAAGGATATCTTTGAAGCCCATGCGCTTTAACGCCATGTTTGCTGTCTGAATGTTCATTGGTTCCTGTGGGTTACGGTAACCGGGAAAAACGTGTTGTCTGTGCTGGCTGATTGGCTTCATAACTTCTAGCACAGCAAGAGCTTGCTCAGATAGCGGAACAATATGCACACGTTTCATTTTCATGCGAGCAGCAGGAATGCGCCATTCCTTTGTCTCGAAGTTGATCTCATCCCAGCGTGTCATCGCCGCTTCTGCCGGTCGTGTCATTGTAAGGAGCTGCCATTCGATAAGACAGCGCGTCTGTCTGCCAATACTCGCAAATGCGAGATTCTTCATAAGCAGAGGTAGCTGTTCAGGTAAAAGGGCAGGGCGGTGTTTTACTTTTGGCTTATGGAATGTCTTACCGATTTTTGCCGCTGGGTTTGAAGTTACTAAACCAGAGTTCAAAGCATAATCCATAACCTCATTAATACGCTGACTTAGCCTTTTAACAGTTTCGAGTCTTCCTGCTGCATGAGTCGGGCTAAGAGATCCGATGAACTGTTGGGCTGTAATGCTGGAAATGGGCATAGAGCCAATATGTGGGAACACATATTTACTCATTGAACGCCAGATATCGTTAAGAGTGTGAGTTGTTAATCCTGCTGCCTCTTTGGTCTTAAACCACTCAGCTACAACTTTTTCAAACGTACTTTCACTCACACTCTTCTGACGAAGTTGCTCTGCCTTTTTGTGCTCTTGAGGGTCAACGTCTTTGCTGAGAAGAGCGCGGGCTGATTCACGATTTTGGCGGGCTTCGGAAAGCGAAACAGAAGGGTATGAACCAAAGCTGATCATGGCCCGTTTACGAGTGAAGGGTTTGTAATAACGAAACCGCCAGAGTTTTGAGCCTCCGGGAGTTACCTGCAGTTCCAGACCATCCCCGTCATAAAGAACCAATGCTCGTCCAGCAGCTTTGGCGTTCTTCACTTCGGTATTGTTTAAGGGCTTGGTCTGTCTTGCCATGAGCAGTCTCCATTCTGTTCCTCGGAAGGCTTAGGCATATCAAAATGCAGTCTTAAAAACGTATGCCCATGAGTATGCCTAAATCAGATGGATTCCACCGTATCAATCAGGATTTCACTAGACAACAGAAAAACAGCAGGTTTCAACAACCTACTGTTTAAACTGTTTTTTATGGTTCTCTCTGGACTTCACCAGACAAAACGTTGGGAGAATTTGGTCGGCACGAGAGGATTTGAACCTCCGACCCCCGACACCCCATGACGGTGCGCTACCAGGCTGCGCTACGTGCCGACGCATGAGCTAATAGTACCCATATTAGCAGCGATTGCAAGCGGCTAACACGTTGACTGCTATGAAAATAGCCAACGCTGCCGTCTGGCTTACGCCGGGCAGGGCCAGAGAAAAGCGCCTTTACCTGGCGGCTCAATTAGCGATAAACCGTTTTTCTTCCGTCAGGACCTGCAACAGCAGCGTCAACTGCGGCTTATGGTCTTTCAGCCGCTGGCCTTGGGCATCCCAGGCGGTATAGTTACCGTTATTGTTCAGCTCCAGCGTTAAGCCTGGCGTGGTCACCACTAGCTGGCCATCGTGCAGGCTGGTGATCCAGTCATGGCTGCGACGGGCGGCAAACAGATCTTCACCCTGCGAATAATCATAGGCTGGGGTGCGCACGTGTAGCAGCCGCTGCATCAGCGTAGTCATAATATCCTGATGGCTGGTCAGCTTATCAATCTGCTGTGAAGGCGTATTGGGCCAGTGGATCACCAGCGGCACCTGCAGGTTGGCACGGTTGCCCATGGCATCGTCGTTGTTCAACGCTACGCCATGCTGTGCGGTAATCACCACCACGGTATTATCCAGTAGCCCTTTTTCCTGGAGCGTGGCGAGCACGTTTTGGATCTGCGCATCCACCGCCGCTGCATTCCGCGCATAATGCGCTGCCGTCTCTTTTGCCGTGCCGGCGCTTTTCCCGCCAGACAAAGAAAGGTAGGAGAACCAGGGCGCGCTTTTCGTTTTCTACGTCTCCAGCCAGCGTTGCCACTGCGTAACAGTCTGTGCATCGGACTGGCTTGCCGAATCAGGTAGCGAATAGTCCGCCAGCAGCGCCTGGCGATAAAGCGGCGAGGCAAAGCCGTCGCTGGCAAACAGACCAAACTGGTAACCCTGCTTCGCCAGCGCGTCCGTCAAGGCCGAAGGCACGCGCGAAGAGAGGATGCCATCCATATAGCCCGCTGAAATCCCATAAAAAAGGCCGAACAGTCCGCTGTCCGCCTGGCTACCCGCGCTGAAGTGCTGCATAAAACGCACGTTATTTTGAGCGAACTGCGCCAGGTGCGGCAGCTGTTTCGGCATCGTGGCCTCGTTCAGGCCATCAACGGTAACAATCAGCAGGTTATTGCGGGTGCCGCCGTCACGGAAAGTAATGTCGTTCAGCGGATAGGCGACCGAGAGCGCCTCCGGATTACCCTGCTGCACCAGTCGGCGCTGATAAGCCTGCGCATCCAGCAGGCCGTGACGCTCCAGAAAACGACGTGCCGTCATAGGATAGGAGAGCGGCAGGTTGGAGCGCTGCATAGTAACAGGGCGATAGAAATTCGCGTCAGCCCAGATATACATCAAATGGCTGGCAAAAAAGGCGGTGATAAACACGATGGCCAGCGGCTTACCGAAATTGCGGCGATTAAGGCTGCGCAGTTTTTGCCAGCTCCAGGTCGCAAACAGCATCTCAACAAGAAAAATAGCCGGTACGCTGATAAACATCAGCTGCCAGTCACGCGCCATTTCACTCTGATCGGGGTTAACCACCAGTTCCCACACAACGGGATTAAGATGCAGGTGGAAGCGGGAGAACACCGCGCTGTCGATAAGCAGCAGCGTCAGCCCGGCGGTGGCGATGATGGCGGACAAAAAGCGCAGCAGCCGTTGCGACATCACCACAAACGTCAGGGGAAAAACGATCAGCAGATAAGCGGAAAAGACAATAAAGCTAAAATGGCCTGTCCAGCTGGTAAAGGCATAGATACGCCCAATTAGCGAGGCAGGCCAGTCGGCAACAAACAGATAGCGACTACCCAGGATAAGGGCAAAGATAATGTTAAACAGGGCGAACCAATGCCCCCAGCCAATCATCTGGGAGACTTTATCACGGTAGCGCGGCTGACTTGTTACCATAGCGAGATCACATCAGTGGGCTTTATCTTCACGTACCGAAGCCTGAAGCGCCTCGGCAAATGATCGCGCAAGCACGCGGCGCTGCTCTGGAGCAACGCTGGTGTTCAGCAGGTTAGTCACCATATTGCCCAGCACCATCAAAGAGAGATCGGTGGGCGCCTTGTCTTTTTCAAGCACGTTGACCATTTCGGCGAGGAGTTTTTCCACGCGGTCGTCGCTGTAACGGGATGATTGTGGCATAGCGTCAAATTTATCGAGTATTAAAAGGCGGCATCTTACCGTAAAACCGCGATTCTTTCTGCAATTTTATCTTAGGTAAAAGGTTAATATTGTTGCCTGTTGATCCCGACTACGCTCGGTGGTTGAATACGCGCTTAAGTTTACAGGAGAGTTTACATGAGTCTGGATATCGAGCAGATTGCCCTTCATCAGATGATCAAGCGTGACGAACAGACGCTGGAGCTGGTGCTGCGGGAGTCGTTGCTGCCGGCCACTGGCCCGGTGACAGCGATGATGGAGGAGCTGCATCGCGTCTACAGCGCCAAAAGCAAGGCTTATGGCCTGTTTAACGAAGAGAGCGAGCTGGCCGATGCGCTGCGCAACTGCCGTAAGGGACAGGATGATTTTCTGGCTTTCAGCCGGGCGGCGACCGGACGTTTACGCGACGAGCTGGCTAAGTATCCGTTTGCGGACGGCGGAATCGTGCTGTTTGCTCACTACCGCTACCTGGCGGTGGAATACCTGCTGGTTGCCGTACTGAACAGCCAGAACAGCATGCGCGTTAATGAAGAGCTGGACATCAGCACCACGCACTATCTGGATATCAACCACGCGGATATCGTGGCGCGAATCGATCTGACCGAGTGGGAAACTAACCCGGAATCCACTCGCTATCTGACTTTCCTGCGCGGCAGGGTCGGGCGCAAAGTCGCCGATTTCTTTATGGATTTCCTTGGCGCCAGCGTGGGTCTGGACACCAAAGCGCAAAACCGCGGGCTGCTGCAGGCGGTGGATGATTACTGTGCTGAGGCGGCGCTGGATAAGAACGAGCGTCAAAACTATCGCCAGCAGGTATACAGCTACTGTAATGAACAGCTGCAGTCGGGCGAAGAGATCGAGCTGGAAGGCTTGTCGAAAGAGCTGGCGCCGCTGGGCGAAAAAACCTTTCAGGATTTTACTCAGGAACAGGGGTATGAACTGGAGGAAAGCTTCCCGGCGGATCGCAGCACTCTGCGCCAGCTGACAAAGTTCGCCGGTAGTGGCGGCGGACTGACCATTAACTTCGACGCGATGCTGTTGGGCGAGCGGATTTTCTGGGATCCCGCTACCGATACGCTGACCATCAAAGGTACGCCGCCTAATTTACGCGATCAGCTACAGCGGCGCAGCGGCGGTAAATAATGCCTGCGGCAGGGAAGCCACAGCCGACAAGCGACCATAAAAAAACGCCGCATTAAGCGGCGTTTTCTTCACAAAAACAGCGGTCGGCGATTAAGCGCGAACGAAGTCGATGTGGTGCAGTTTTGGCTTGAACGGGTGACGCTGTACAGCCTGCACTTTTACTTTAGTTTCTTTGCCGTCAACAACCAGAGTCAGCACTTCGGTGTAGAACTCAGGCTTAACCTGCATGTTCATCACGTAGTCGTGATCCAGTTCGATACCAACAGCTGCTTCGTTACCGCCATAGATGATGGCCGGGAACTTGTTAGCTGTACGCAGGCGGCGGCTCGCACCCTTACCCTGCTCTTTACGTGCTTCTGCATTGATAGTGAACATTGTTCAGTCTCTTTCTAAGTAATTATCCTGCTACAGGCGACCCAGCAACAGGTTGGAGTGTTCAGCTTTCGCCAGGGGCAAAAGCGGGGCGTATTGTAGCAGGCAAGGCACGCACGGGCAACGCATTAAACGCCTGCTGCCTTAACGGATTTCGTTGGCGCGTCGGAAACGGCCCTGATAATCGAACACTTTTTCACGGATCTGCCAAAAATTCCGCTGTTTGCGCGCCACCACAAAATCGGGATGGCGCAGCAGCGGCTGCATCGCCACGATGTCCGCCGCGTTTTCCCAGCCGAGCGGGACGCCGGGCGCACGCTGGTGCGGCCGCATAAACAGCTGCTCGAAAGCTTTGCGCTGCGCGGGCGTGCTCAGACGAAAGCGCTCGCTCACTTCCGTCGCTTCTTCATCAAAATAGCGCGCCTTCAGCCACTCGCCTTTCTCATCGCGGCCCTTTTCCAGCACCATCGCGGCACAGCGCAGCACCAGCGCATCTTTCAACTTTAACGCCGCCTTCAGCATATCATCGGGATCGACCAGCACCGCATCACACTGATGGCAGCGGCGAGCGGCGATATCGTTTTCGGCGTTACAGTGGGGACAGCTTTTAAAACGAAAGCGGTAATCGCACTGCTCGCGTTCGCCGTCGTCGTCTTCCATCACGCCCTGACAGCGACGGCCAAAATGTTCAATGATTGTGCCGTCTGCAGTGGTTTTCCCCCAAAAAGTATTGGCAAAGCCGCAGGCCGGGCAGAAGACCTGCACCGGCTTGTTGTCGCTTTTGCCTTTGGGGGCGCCCACTTCCGGCGTGAAGATATCGTGCGGGTTACCCGCGTAGTCGAGGATCAGGCAGTCAGTTTTGCCCGGGCAGAGCCGCAGCCCGCGGCCAACAATCTGCTGATACAGGCTGACCGATTCCGTTGGGCGAAGGATAGCGATAAGATCGACGTGCGGCGCGTCAAAACCGGTAGTCAATACCGCAACGTTGACCATGTAGCGCAGCTCACGTGCTTTAAAGGCGGTGATTAACGCATCGCGCTCGGCGGCAGGCGTCATGGCGCTGATCAACGCTTTGCTGTCGGGCAGCAGGCCCAGTACCTCTTTGGCGTGTTCTACCGTGGCGGCAAAAATCATCACGCCCTGACGGTCCTGCGCGAACTCAACAATCTGCTGAATAATATGGGGCGTAATGCGTTGCTGCTGTTTCAGCTCCAGGTTGAGATCCGCCTCGCTGAACAGGCCGTTTTCTCTGGCCGTCAGGCGGCTGAAATCGTATTGCACTACCGGCATATCCAGCCTTTCCGGCGGCACCAGAAAGCCATGCTTGATCATATAGCGCAGCGGCAGCTCGTAGATACAGTCGCGAAACAGCGCCCGCTCGTCGCCGCGCACCATGCCGTGATAGTGGAATTGATAAATCCAGCCTTTGCCGAGGCGATAGGGCGTGGCCGTCAGGCCCAGCAGCCGCAGCCGTGGATTGCGCAGGCGTAAATGATTGAGGATTTGCTGGTACTGGCTCTCTTCGGCGTCACCAATACGGTGGCATTCATCCACAATCAACAGCGAAAACTCACTGTCAAATTGCGCCAGGTTGCGCGCCACCGACTGGACGCTGCCGAACACTACCTTGCTGCGGCTCTCTTTCTTTTGCAAACCCGCGGCAAAGATATCGGCCTGCAGGCCATAAGCCTGATATTTGCTGTGGTTCTGCGCCACCAGCTCTTTGACGTGCGCCAGAACCAGGACGCGGCCACGCGCCACCCTGGCCAGTTCGGCAATGACCAGGCTTTTGCCCGCACCGGTGGGCAGCACAATCACGGCGGGCTGGTGAGAACGACGGAAGTAGCTGAGCGTGGCGTCAACCGCTTCCTGCTGGTAGGGGCGCAGGGTAAAGGACATTGTTAAATCCGCGAGCAAAGCCGCATTATGCCATGAAAGTCCGCTTCGCGCGCGCGCGCCTCTGTGCCTGAGGCGCAACTCCCGATATACTTAATCGTTACTCTCTTCTGACGTTCCCACAGGAACGGTGAATTCATTCATTGAAACAGGCAGTGCAGATTTAATGCGACTCGATAAATTTTTATCTCAGCAACTGGAAGTCAGCCGGGCGATTGCCGCTCGCGAGCTGCGCGCGCGTAAAGTGACGGTTGATGGGGAAGTGGTACGCGAAGGCTCTTTTAAGCTCAGCCCGGAAAGCGAAGTGGAATATGACGGTAATCCGTTACGGCTGCAGGTTGGCCCGCGCTATTTTATGCTGAACAAGCCGCAGGGCTACGTTTGCTCCACTGACGATCCGGATCACCCAACGGTGCTTTATTTCCTGGAAGAGCCAACCGCTTATAAACTGCATGCGGCAGGGCGACTGGATATCGATACCACCGGCCTGGTCCTGATGACCGACGACGGTCAGTGGTCACACCGTATTACCTCGCCGCGCCACCATTGTGAGAAAACCT